>CALKHD010000069.1 GCA_938092195.1 uncultured Flavobacteriales bacterium
GGGACTTGTACCTATGATTGCCAGGGTTGCACCTACGAAGACGCCAGTAACTATGACGCCACGGCTCTCTTCGACGACGGTTCTTGTGATTTGGCTGCGGTCAACGACTGTCCAACCGACCTGAACGGAGACGGAACCACATCGGTCAGTGACCTCTTGATTTTGCTCGGAACCTTTGCGACACCGTGTCCAGAGTAACCGAAAGCCACTGAGTCATTGGGGAAGGGCAGCAGAGATGCTGCCCTTCTTTTTTTGGCCAATGGCTCGATTTCTCTGACTATCCTTGGCCTTCTCCCATGAGTGGATTCATTCAAGTCTTTCATCTGATCGGGGCCGTTGGCTTGTTCATCTACGGGATGATCCTGATGAGCGAGTCGATTCAAAGGCTCGCAGGTGCCCGATTCAGACGCACGGTGGCGACGGTGACCCGGAATCCGGTGCGGGCCTACTTCTCGGGTTTGAGTTTGACAGGGCTTCTCCAGTCCAGCAGCGTGACCTCTGTAATGGCTGTCAGCTTTGTGCAAGTGGGATTGCTCCGGCTGTCGGAGGCCTATTTCATCCTGCTGGGTGCGAATTTGGGCACCACCCTCACCAGTTGGTTGGTGGTGTTGACCATCAACAAGCCTTCACTGGGGGGATTGGCCTTGCCGACGTTGGCCTTGGCCCTTCCCATGCTGTTTGCCAAGAGGCGCAGAACCAAAACCACGGCAGAGGCCATCATCGGCTTTTCGCTGATGTTCGTTGGGCTGGGTCTGCTCCGTGAAGGGGTGCCTCCCATCACCGAAGCGGGACTGGCTGGTTTCCTCGAACCCTTCACTGGCGAGACGTTCTTCGGGTTGCTGGGAACGGTGGCGATTGGCGTGTTGGGGACCATTGCGTTCCAAAGCTCTTCAGCCATGTTGGCCCTGGTGGTCACCTTGGCTGCAGCCGGCGTGGTGAGTGAGGCCATTGGCGCGGCTGTGGTGCTGGGCGCCAACATCGGGACCACATCCACAGCCATATTGGCGTCATTGGTGGCGGGACGAGAAGCCCGGCGGGCTGCGCTGAGTCATTTGCTGATGAATTTGCTCGGGGTATTGCTGCTGCTTCCGGGGTTGCATTGGGCGCTTCAAGGCATCCATTGGTTTTTGGCCCCTATGGGCCAGGAAACCATCAATGTGGCCGTCGTTCTGGCACTTCTTCACACGGGCTTCAATTTGCTCATGACCACGGTCTTCGGTCTGTTTCCCAAGCCCATTCTGTGGTTGGTGCGAAATCTCATTCCAGGGGAGGGCATCCGCGGGTACCGGACACCTTTGGTGACCACCAGTGGAATGGATGCGCCAGAATTGCAAGTGTTGGAGGCCCAGCGAGAGGCGGAGCGCCACCACGAGTTGGCATTGAAGATGATTCGCGAGATGCGCGGATTGCTCGATGAGTTGGACCCTGCAAAGCGGGATGCAGTGGGAGGTCGGATCCAAGAATATTGGAGCTTGGGTGCCAGGTATGAGTCCGAGATGAAAATCTTCCTTGAGCGGCTGGCCCGGAACAAATTGTCGGGAGACACCTATCGCAGGGTTCAGTTTCTCCTGGAATGGACTTCAGACATGGGCCAGATGGCCGAATTGTGCAACCGGTTCCGGATTCTGCAAATGGAGCGAGAGATGGGGGATGTTTATTTCGTGCCCAAACAAAGAGCGCGGCTCATTGCCATGCTCGACGGGATTGCGGAGGCCATGGCCGCCTTGGGCGAGCTCAACATGCCCTTGGAAGTGAGCATCTCTCACAGCGATGTTTACATAGGAAAGCTCGAGTCTCACCTCATTGAGGTGGACGCCATGAGGGAGCAAATGCGGACCAAACACAGGGAAGACATCCGCAAGGGTCGCTATTCGCTCGAGAGCGGATTGGCCTTCAGTGAAATGGGAGACCTTCTTGAAGAGATGAGCTTGAGGGTGGGGCTGTTGAGCACCAAGTTCACCGAGATATTCAGGGCTTGATCACCGAAATGGTGCGCAGGGTGTCACTGGATTGAAGGTCTCGGTCCACAATGTGAACGGCAAACCGCAGCGTGTCCCAGGCACTGGTGAGGTAATACCTCGGGGCCAGTTCCACGGTGATGGTTCCTCGGAGTGCCTTGTTTTGGCCACTGGGTTCAATGCGAGGCGCACGGTAGTAAAAGGGGACTTGATCCAACGCAGGGTCCAGCTCAATGGGCACCCACACGCCATCCCTTCGCTCTTCGTATTCGCAGAAAATGTTGTGGTGGAAGTCACAGGTTGGACAAAAAATACCCGTCGTATCGCCCTGTCCCAATCCAAAATTGCCGTCGCCGTCTTCAAAACCCAAGGTCAGGAACCCCAGATCTCCCGCAGTGGTCAGGTCCATGCTCGTGAGGTTGGGTTCGGGCGGCAATGACACAGGCGGCTCGCATGAAGTCAAGGCGGTCCCGATTAGGATTGTCATCCCCAAAGTCCACGTCCAATAGATTCCCCTGACCACCTGCATGGTGCCAAAATAAGCCGCATTTTGCAGCGTATGTCCAACGGCAGCCATCTGGGACCTGAATCGTCGCCTGAATCCTTAAGGATGCAGGGTCAGGCGCTGTTGCAGTCCGTCCGCAAGGCCATGGGGGATTCTCCCGACATCGCTCTTGGGGAGGCGGCCTTTGATGCCTTGGCTTTGTCCATCTTCAGACACCAGTTCGTTGCCAATTCCATGTACCGAAAGTGGTGCATGGCTTTGGGGTGGAGTGACCAGAAGGCAAGAGAGGTTGGCCATTGGAGAGAAATCCCCTGCATTCCTGTGGAGGCTTTTAAGTGGGGAGAAGTGACCACGGATGGTGTGGCAGAGGAGGCCAGTCCCATGGTGTTTCGCACCAGCGGGACAACCGGTCAGAATCGAGGGGCACACCATGTTCAGACGCCGGCGCTTTATGCGGCCAGCGCTCATCGGGGGTTCCAACGGCAATTTGGTCCGCCCGATGCGCAAGGTGCTGTGTTGTTGGCCCTGTTGCCAGGCTATTTGGAACGGTCCGACAGCAGCTTGGTTCAAATGGTCTGTGATTTGAGGGCTTCGGGCTGGCGGATGCCAGAGCGATCGGTGGAGGACGGCTTTTATCTGCGCGATTTTGAGGGGCTGTTTCAAGCCATAGATGAGGTTCTAGAGTCTGGGCGTCGCCCGGTTGTGATGGGCGTGACATGGGCGCTTGTGGATGCTGCTCAAGCCTGGAAAGACTCCGGGAGGGGCCCGCTCTCTCCTCAGGTGCGGCTTGTGGAGACAGGAGGCATGAAAGGCCAGAGGAAAGAATGGGTGCGGGAAGAGGTTCATGGATTCCTCAAGGCGCATTTTGGGTGTCAATCGGTGGAGGGAGAATACGGCATGACCGAATTGCTCAGTCAGGCTTGGTCAACAGGGGACGGCCAATACTTCACTCCTCCTTGGATGCGGATTCGCGTGCGACGGACCGATGACCCGCTTTCAATTCAGGCCGACGGAGCCACAGGAGGGTTGGACGTCATCGACTTGGCCAACGTTGGAAGCTGTTCGTTTTTGTCGACTCAAGACTTGGTCCGGCCATGGGGAAAAGAGGACGGCCGCGGTTTTGAAGTGCTCGGCCGGTTCGACCATTCCGAGGTTCGCGGATGCAATCTTTTGGTGGTTTAATCAGGTCCTGTTCACATCCTTTGGCGGACATCAAGTCGACGCGTAGTTTCGCCGCGCATGGAAACCATCATCGCCTTGCTGGGTTTTTCTCTTGCCGCCTATTCGGTGGTGGGCAACGACAGCATTCAGACGCTGGGGACCTTCTTGACGTCCAACGAGGACAAGCCTTGGTGGTTGCTGTGGCTGTTTGCAGGTGGCATCATGGTTGTGGTGGTGACCATGGGGTACATGGGCCTTGGTGAATACCTCGGTGGCCGAGGCGGTGACCTGACCTTTGGCAAGTATGGCGGCTTGTTTCAGGACCCCAACAGGCCCATCGACTTCCCCACGATTTCCATCTGGTACGTGCTGCCTCCTTTGGCATTGCTGGCCATCACAAGGCTGGGGATACCGGTCAGCACCACCTTCTTGGTTCTCACATTTTTTGCGCCCAAGGCCCTGCCCAAAATGCTCGTGAAGAGTTTAGGTGGCTACGGCGTGGCGTTTTTGTTTGCGATCGTGGCCTTTGTGGCACTGAGCAGATTGACCGAACGGTACTTCTTGCGCAACCCCATGAAAGAGGGCGAGGGGTTGATGCGCGATCGCCGGTTTTGGACCGTGACACAATGGCTGGCCACAGGCTTCCTTTGGAGCCAGTGGTTGACCCAGGACTTGGTCAACATTCTGGTTTATCTCGGAGACCCTGCCGAAGTCCAGCCTTGGAAATTTGCATTCGCCCTCACAGTTCTTGTGGGCATGCTGGGTTACATTTTTTACCAGCGCGGGGGAGAGATTCAGAAGATTGTCCGGGTCAAGACCAACACGGCTGACATTCGCTCAGCCACGTTCATCGACCTGTTTTACGGATTGGTGTTGCTAATCTTCAAGTTCGATGCATTTGGCATCGGAGCCAAGGTGCCCATGAGCACCACCTGGGTCTTCTTGGGCATGCTGGCAGGACGTGAAGTGGCCCTTCACTTGCGCCTGAATGAACTGAGCGAAAAGAAGGTGTGGCCCATGGTCTTGGGCGACCTTGGAAAGGCCACGTTGGGCCTGGTCATCAGCGTTTTGCTGGTGGTCTTTCTGTACTTGGTGGAAGGCCGAGACATGGCCTCCTTGTTCGGCTAAACCACAAGGGCTGCTGGGGTCAGTCGACCACTCGAATCAAGTAGTAATTTTTCTTGCCGCGCTGGAGAAGGACAAGGCCGGACCCAATGCAGTCTTCGAGTTGAACCATCCGATCTGGTCCCACTTTGTTTCGGTTCACGCTGACCGAGTTTTCTTTCAAGGCGCGACGGGCTTCGCCGCCACTGGCCAAGAAGGGGGATTCCCCACCGGCGAGTAAGTCGACGATGCTGATGCCTTCAGACAAAGCATTGCGAGAGACTTCACGTTGTGGAACCCCTTCAAAAACGCTCAACAGTTCAGCCTCAGGGAGGGCGCGTAAATCGTCCTCGGTGCTTTTTCCAAAGAGCAGCCCTGTCGCGGCAATCGCCGTTTGCAAGTCTTCTTCACCATGGATGCGCCGGGTCACGTCTGCGGCCAGTTCCTTCTGCATGGCACGGGCCCCTGGATTGGTTGCGTGCTCTGCTTCAATGGCCAAGATTTGGTCTTGGTCCATCAAGGTGAAGATGCGCAAGTATTTGGCGGCATCTTCATCGGCAGCGTTGATCCAATATTGGTAGAATTTGTAGGCGCTGGTCCGGGCTTTGTCAATCCAAATGTTGCCGCCTTCGCTTTTGCCAAACTTGGACCCATCCGATTTGGTGATGAGGGGGGCGGTCAAGGCAAAAGCGTGACCCTGTCCTTTTCTTCGAATCAATTCCGTCCCGGTGGTCATGTTGCCCCACTGGTCGCTTCCGCCCATTTGAAGCATGCAGTTGTGCTCCTTCCAAAGGTGGTAGAAGTCGTATCCCTGGACCAGCTGGTAGCTGAATTCAGTAAAGCTCATGCCGCCCTCCAGTCTGTTTTTCACAGAGTCTTTGGCGGTCATGTAGTTGACCGTGATGTGCTTGCCAACATCTCGGATGAAGTCCAAGAAGCTGATGTCTTTGAACCAATCGTGGTTGTTGACCACTTGGGCGCCGTTCTCTCCTTCAAAGTCCAAAAAGCGCTCAAGTTGTGCCTTTTGGCTGTCCAGGTTGTGTTGCAAAACCTCGAGGTCCAAAAACTGACGTTCGGCGGTCTTTCCACTGGGGTCGCCCACCATGCCGGTGGCGCCTCCAACAAGGGCAATGGGGCGATGTCCTGCCCGTTGCAAGTGCACCAGCAGCATCACGGGAACCAAGTTGCCAATGTGAAGCGAGTCGGCTGTGGGGTCAAAGCCAACATATCCGGTGGTGGGCTCTTTGGCCAACTGTTCTTCCAGTCCGGGCATGGCGTCGTGCAGCATGCCGCGCCACTTGAGTTCAGCTATGAAATCCATGGTGATAAAGGTACGCTTGAAGGGTGGGAGGAAGTGCTTTACAAGGCGTCCACAAGTTGCTCGAGTTTCATGGATCTCGAGCCCTTGAGCAAAATGGTTCTTCCTTGGAGTGGATGCTTGGCGAGGTGGTGTTGCAATTGACCGAGGTCGTCGAAAGTCTTGTCACCTTGTACATGGGCAGAAAACAACGGCCCGACCACCCAACATTCAATCCCACATTCGGTGCACACATCCCTGACCCATTGGTGGCCAGCGGCGGCATGTTCGCCAAGCTCCATCATGTCCCCCAGAATGGCCAAAGGCGCATCAGGGAGGGTTCCTGAAAAGGACCTGAGGGTGGATTCAACGGAGCTGGGGTTGGCGTTGTAGCAATCTACAATCACGGTGTTGACGGCAGTTTTGACGGTCTCTCCACGTTGGCTGACGGGTTGGAATTGCATCAATGCCTGGGCGATGGACTCCGGTGATACACCAAAGTATTGGCCCACTGCAATGGCCGCGGTCATGTTGGCCAACTGATGCTGGCCTTCAAGCTGCACCGCAGTGGGGCGCCCAGCTTTGTGCCATGGTCCAGGCGTGGTTGAGCCATCCAACGACCAAAACAAGGGGGATTGAGGACTGGAACCTGACCGCCAAACGAAAGGCGGATTTTCCGGTGTGCCAAAAAGGTGAGTGTCCAGTCCTTCGAGGTCTGACAGGGCCATCAAATCTGGGTCCTTCGCAGGCACAAAAGCGGTGCCTTGGCCTTCGGCCAAGTGAACAAAAAGTTCTTGCTTGCCTTTCTTGACGCCTTCGATCCCGCCAAAGCCTTCAAGGTGGGCTTGGCCCACATTGGTGATCATACCGTGGGTGGGGTTGGCAATGCGCGACAAAGCAGCAATCTCGCCTTGGTGGTTGGCTCCCATTTCTACCAGGGCAAATGGGACATCCTTGGGCATGGAGAGCAAGGTCAGGGGAACGCCAATGTGGTTGTTCAAGTTGCCCTTGGTACCCCGTACTTCGAATTTCTGAGACAAGACGGCCAGAAGGAGTTCTTTGGTGGTGGTTTTGCCATTGCTGCCCGTCAGACCAAATACGGGGCCGGGAAAGCGGTCGCGGTGCAGCCGGGCCAATTGCTGAAGGGCCTCCAGAACATCGGGCACCAAAAGCAGGCCTTCTCCTTCGAGATCAGGGTCATCCACCACTGCGGCCAGGCACCCAGTTTGGATGGCTTGTCGGGCGAATTCATTGCCGTTGAAGCGCTCACCCCGCAGAGCGAAGAAAAGCATTCCCGGTCCACATTGACGGGTGTCCGTGGTGATGCCAGCGGACCTGTCATGCCATTCCAAGAGTGTAGAGACGTCGGTCGACTTCATGGGGACAAGAAAAGAAGAACCCCGCACCGGTGAATCCGAAGCGGGGTTCTCAATGAACAGTCTTTCGTTGGACTCAGTTGCTGCCCATGGCATTGCCCCTTGGCGATCCCATTCTGGTCATGGCACAACGGAAACCAATGGTTGAAGCGCTTTGGTCTTCTTCCAAAAAGCGACGGGTTCCTGGGATGATCCAGTACACACGGTCGTTCCAGCTTCCACCCTTGTAAACGCGAACGTTGTCATTGATGAGAGAGGTTTCTGCATAGTCGTAGACCAAGTCGTCGCTGTCATCCCTTTGGTCAAAGTAGATAGAGCTTTCCAAGTCGCCGTCGAGGTAGTCGATGTTGTCGGCCTTGGAGTAATTGCGGCGTCCCAAATTCTCCTCGACGGTGACATCGCGGTAGCGCATTTGTCCCGGAGTATTCAGGATGTTGCGTGTCCAGGTCTTTCTCAAGTCAAAGGCGCAAGGGGCTTCGCTTTCTTCGACCAAATCCAAGGCTTCATCCATTTTCATCATGGCCTCCTCGAAACGACTCACGTCCATGTCCTCATTGGCACTTTCAATCTTGGATTTCAAGTTGTCAATCAAGTTTTGGCCTTCGTTGGTCAGTCGGCCTGCGGTCTCTTCTTCATACTCAGTCAATCTTTCCTCGATTGCCGCAATGTCGTATTCCACAAAATCCAGCTTGTCGGTGACGTTGCCTTCACTGTTGAGCAGCTTGGTGGAGAATACATTGCCTCGGAATGGACGGAATTCTTGGGCATCCTGCATCGTTCCTGGGCGATAGACGTCCATGACCCACTCGCTGACATTGCCTGCCATGTTGTAAAGTCCGTAATCGTTGGGGGCATAGCTGTAGACAGGCGCTGTGACGTCTGCGTTGTCATTCAACGCTCCTGCAACACCCATATAGTCTCCTTTTCCACGCACAAAGTTGGCGTTGATTTCACCGTAAAATTTGCCCCTGCTGTCGTCGTTTCTGACGTAGTGACCATCCCAAGGGTAGGTTCTGCGGCTGGTGATCAACTCCTCACCACTGTTTCCAATGAGGGACAGGGCAGCATACTCCCATTCGGCTTCTGTTGGGAGCCTGTAATCGGGAAGCAGAATGCCGTCGGACATGCCCACATTCCGATATCCAACACCGTTGGGCCTCAAGTCCTTGATGCCGTCTGCGGCTTTGGCTGCTTCATCGTACTGGCCGTCGAGATAGGTCTCGGTGCTGAAATAGCTGTCGTCTACTTGCCCGGTTGGGTTGTGAACCAAGAAGCCTTCGCGCACCATGATTTGCTCATTCACACGGTCGGTTCTCCACTTGCAGAAGTCATTGGCTTGCAACCATGATACGCCCACAACAGGGTAGTCGCGGTAGGCCGGATGCCGGAGGTAGTAGTTGACAAAGGGCTCATTGTACGCACGTGGGTCCCTCCAAACCAAGGTGTCGGGCTTGGCGCGGTCCACAATTTCAGGATAGCCCTCTCCATACACCCGGTTCAGCCAAAACAGGTATTCCAACCAGTAGTAGTTGGTCACCTCGGCTTCGTCCATGTAAAATGAACTGACAGTGACACGGCGAGGAATGTTGTCCCATGAACCGGTCAAGTCGTCCTCGACTTGGCCCATGGTGAACGTTCCACCTTGCACAAATACCAGGCCAGGACCGGTCTCCTGACCGATGTATGGCAACTTTTGGAATCCACCATTCTCTGAGTCGTTGTAGGCCCAGCCAGTTGCACCGGATCCCCCTCCAGAACAGGAGGAAAGAACGGCAACCGAAAAGAGGGCCACTGAGGAAAGAAGGAGGAAAGATTGGAGCTTCTGCATCGCTTTCTATTGGGGTTCCTTGCAGGGAATGGGGTCAAAAACCTGGACAGGGGGGGCTTCTGAATTTCACACGTTTGGCACGGCAGTCAAAATTGAGAGCCATGCTTACCTCATGCGCACCACCAGTGGCAGGGGTCAGGTCAGAAACGGTCACATCATAGCTGTAACCGAATTTGATGACGTCGGATTGGATACCTAGGGTAACGATAAAGGCGTCGCGATATTGAGTGCCGAGGATTCCCCGGTACCAAATTCCGCCTACAATGGGGCCTTTGCTCACGTATCCGCCAACATTCATTTGCTGGAACTCTCCTTGACGGCGGTACAAGATGTTGGGCGAGATGAAGGCAGATGCATAGCGCGCATCTCCATCGAGTGGGAGAAGGGCACCGAAGTGAGCGGTGAGCTTCATCGGAAGGCGGCTCAAACCAACCACCAAGCTTTCATTGGGCTCGTTCAAGTGGTGTGCGGCAAATCCGAAGTAGACCTTTTTGCTAAAACCGATGATGCCGGCGCTGAAGTCCACTTGGCTGACTTTGCCTCCCCTGGGTTGGTCTTGCGTGGTGTAGATAAACCCTTTGCGAGGGTCAATCATGTCTCCGAATTGCAATTGACTCCAGTCCAAGGCTTTCTGGAAGTAGGTCGCTTCAAAGCCCGCCTTGATGGAGAACTTACGGCTAACGGCTTGCTGGTAGCTGTAGATTCCGCTGATTCTGGAGGTGCTCAGGGTACCGCGGCCGGCGCGGTCATTCATCACAATCAATCCAAGTCCGCCAGAAATGCTAGGGATGTGTTGGTCATATGCGGCCGAAGAGGTCACATAGTTTCCGCTCATCGCGGGCCATTGATTCCGGTAATTCATCACAAACCGAGGGCAACGTGCAGCCCCTGCAAAAGCGGGGTTCAGGTAGATCGGATTGGAGTAGAACTGCGTGAACTCGGGGTCTTGTGCCGAGGCGGTCTCCGGTGTGAAGGCGCCAAAGCAAGCAAGTGCAAGTGCCAACGCGGGCAGCGACAATGCGCTAAGCACGTTGGGTCGTGTGGGCTGAGTGGGCGTCATATCCATGCAGTTTCGCAAGACGAAAGTCTTGTATAAGGTCGTGAAAATTACAAACTTGTGGGAATTGACGGGCATCTTTGTGTCAAAGCAATAACCAAAGCATTGTGCGCGTTGGCCTTGCGAGCGATTCCATCCTTTCCCATGTACCCAACGGCCCATCGTCCCTTTTCGTTGCTTCACCTGACAATTCAGACGATTCAAGTGTGTCTACGTGGTGGACTCACTTTGGGTTTCCTTGTCCTTTTTCAAGGGTTGACATGGGGCCAATTTGTTTACGACTGGCCGGAACATTCTGCCCTTTCCGAGGGGAAATGGTACCGATTGGCCACTGTGAAAACTGGATTTCACAAGGTGGATGTGTCCATTTTGTCAGAATTGGGACTCAACCCCAGTGAAGTGAGCCCGGCCAACATCAACCTCTATGGACATGGGGGCGATCCCCTTCCGCTGGCCAATTCAGACGCCCGGCCCTTGGATTTGGTGCCCATTCCGATTGAGGTGGTGGACGATGGGGACAATCAGTTTGATGGCGGTGATCATTTCATTTTCTACGGAGACGGAACCGAAGATTGGAGTTGGGATGAATCGGGTCAACGCTGGAAGCACAGCATCAATCCATGGTCGGATACCGCCTGGTATTTTCTCAGGATAGACGACACAAATCCGCTGAGAATCGAGAGCGAACCTGCCCTTGCTGGGGACTTGGACACTGTTCTTCAGGTCACAGACTTCCGCAATTTTCATGAGCTCGAACAAACGACCATCATTCGTTCTGGCCGAAACTTTTTTGGAGAGGTTTTCGATCAAAACCCCATTCACACGATTCCTTTTCAGGTGCCAGATGTCCTTGCAGAGGAGGCCAGGTTGGAGGTTCGCCTCATGGGCCGTTCCGTGGGTGCAGAGAGCCCTTATTTAGTCACGCTGGGAGACAGCACTTGGTCCATTGTCCCTCCGGTTACAGGCTCACAGTCGTATGTCAGTCAGGCGCGAATCGGGACTGGTGATTGGTTGTGGACCCCCCAGTCTGATTTGATTCAGGTGGGTTTGTCTTTGGACGCCCAAGTTGCCGACGCGAAGGGGTGGTTGGATTATGTGCGAATCACTGGAACGCGCTTGGCCAGCATGTCTGGCGGGTCCCAGCAGGAATTCGTTCGTGCCCGAGAAGCCGAACCCGGTAGGGTTGTAGAATGGTCCATCTCCGAGGCCCAATCTGTTCAGCGGGTTTGGGATGTTTCGGACCCACAAATGCCCACGGCCATTCCCCATGATGTGGAAGGTGGTACCCTGCGATTCAGGGTGGCTTATGACAGTGTGCGAACGTTCAGGGCGGGGTCGAGTTCCGGCTTCTATTCTCCCTTGGCCAAAGGAGAAGTCCAAAACACAGATGTGCATGGATTGCCGCAGGTGGACATGGTCGTGATTGTGCCGCCGGGGCTCCGCGAAGCAGCGGACAGTTTGGCGGCCATCCATGTTGCTGAAGGGTTATCGGTGGCCGTGCTCGAGCCCAGTTTCATTTACGATTGCTTCAGCTCTGGACGCGTAGATCCCACGGCATTCAAAATGCTGATGAAGATGCTCTATGACCGAGCAGATGGGAACCCGGCAGAGTTGCCTCGCTACTTGCAGTTGATGGGGGATGGAACCTTTGAGAATCGCAATCTGCCGCGCTTTGGCAATCTGCTTTTGACCTTTCAAAGCGCCCAAAGCCACACACCAACCCAGAGTTATGTGACGGACGACTATTTCGGCTTTTTGTCGGACCAAGCATCGGAACGTCTCACCGATTCGCTGTCCATTGGGGTGGGAAGAATTCCAGCTTCGACATTGGACGAGGCCATGGATGCAGTGGCGAAAGTGGCAGCGTATTCAAGCAACAACCCCGACCCGGATGGGGCTGCCTGCCTTCAAGGTGGGCTTCCCGGAGAAAGCGCGGGCAATCCATTTGGGCCTTGGCGCAACCGGATTTGCTTCGTTGCCGATGATTTTGATGGCAATTCAGGCCCGACCGAAATGAGCCATACTCTCTACAGCATCGACCATGCTCAAGGTGTGGAGCAAGGCAAGGGGGCATTTGACATCAATCGGATTTTCATGGATGCCTATCCGCAGCAAGCCACTCCTGGCGGGGAACGGTACCCAGAGGCACAGGATGCCATTGACCGGCAGGTTCGCTCAGGGGCGTTGCTCGTGAATTACATCGGGCATGGAGGAGACCGTGGCTGGGCCCACGAACGGGTGCTAAACACCTCCACCATTGGCGCTTGGGACAATGTGGATCGCATGCCCTTGTTTTTCACGGCAACCTGCGAATTGGCCAGGTTCGATGATCCCGATTTGGAAACCGCTGGAGAAATGATGGTGATGAACCCCAAAGGGGGCGCAATTGCCATGATGACCACAACCCGTGTGGTCTACAGCTATGCGAATGAGCAACTGAACACGGCCTTCTTCAATGTGGTCTTTGATGCACCCCCAGGAGAGCAGCAGCGCTTGGGTGACATCCTCAAGCGAACCAAAAACCACCCTTCATCGGGCGCTTCGTCCAACAAGAGAAACTTCACATTGCTTGGCGATGTGGCCCTGCGATTGGCCACCCCACGTTTGGAAGTCAGGACCAGTGAAATCAACGGGGTGCCCTTGGATGCATGGGCAGATACTTTGAGTGCGCTTGAAGAGGTGCTCGTTCAAGGCTATGTCTCCGACGCGGCTGGAAATGTCATGACCAACTTCAACGGGTTTGTGTACCCCACGGTGTTTGATCAGAAATCCGAAGTCACCACGTTGAACAACGACGGCGGGACGGCTGGAGTGACCTACACGGAGTGGCGAAACCGGATCCATTCCGGAGCGGTGCGGGCCGAAAATGGCGTCTTTTCATTCCAATTCATCGTGCCCCGTGACATTGCATACGAATCGGCGCCTGGCCGAATCAGCTACTATGCGGTCGATGGCGAGGTGGATGCGCATGGGTTCACAGAGACGGTGTTCATCGGAGGGGTGAGCGAAGATGCGGTGTTGGACAACGTGGGTCCGGAAATCGAACTCTTCTTGAACGACACGGGATTTGTGAATGGAGGAACCACCGACCCCCATCCGATTTTGTTTGCCAGGGTCAAAGACGAACAAGGGTTGAATACGGTGGGGAACGGCATAGGCCACGACCTCAAAGCCACTTTGGACAACGAGACTTCTGTGGTGCTGAATGAATTCTACGCCAGCGATTTGGACACCTACCAGAGTGGAAGGGTGGTCTATCCTTTGTCAGATTTGGAAGAAGGCCCGCATGTGCTCTCGCTCAAGGCTTGGGACGTTCACAACAACAGCGCAACGGCCAAGTTGGATTTTGTGGTGGTGTCGGACTTGGAGGTGTTTCTGGACGGACTCATCAACTACCCCAATCCCATCGGGGCTCTGGGCACCACCTTTCGTTTTGACCACAACCAAGCCTGCGTGGCATTAGAAATGTCACTTCAGATATACGATTCCAGAGGAGTGGTCGTTTGGAGTGGGCAACGCACAGAAACACCGACAGGGTATCGGGTAGACGGCTGGCATTGGGACGGGACCAGTTCTGGGGGTGAACCCCTTGGAATGGGAACGTATCTATATCGTCTGGACATTCGTACCCCTGAGGGCAGAGACGCTGCCAAGACCGGTCGACTTGTGCTCTTGCATTAACCAACTTCCCTTTTCCCTGCTTAATTTCGTCACCTTCAGATGAAACCCAGTTCTTCTCTTCGCGCCAGCCTTTGCCTCCTCGCTATGGGGGTGTTTACACTCCCGTCTCTGCAAGCGCAGTTGACCCAAGGAGAAACAGCGCAACAACTGCAGTTGAACACCATCACAACAGCGGTGCCCTTCCTGATGATTGCTCCGGATTCGCGCAGCGGTTCATTGGGTGATGCCGGGGTGGCTTTGAGCCCTGATGGTGCAGCCATGGCTTGGAACCCAGCCAGGATGGCCTTCACAGACCAAACATTTGAAGCGCATCTGGGCTATGCTCCATGGCTTCGTGCGTTGGTGGACGACATGTCTCTGGCTTACTTGAGTGGCACTCGTAAGCTCAACAAAAGGCAGGCGATTGGCATGGCCCTCCGCTACTTTTCACTGGGAAACATCACGTTTACAGATGTCAATGGAACGGCCATTCGGGATTTCAGTCCCAATGAATTCTCCCTGGATTTTGGGTTTTCGCAGAAGTTTGGAGACAAGTTCAGCGGTGGATTTACAGCCCGGTATATCCATTCCAATTTGACTGGAGGCACCAACATCTTGGGCGCCGATAGCCGTCCTGGACGCTCTGTTGCCGTGGATGTGGGGGTGTTCCACACCAACGACAATGTGAAGTTTGGTGATCGGGATGGCCGAATGAATTGGGGGGTTTGCGTGTCCAATGTGGGGGCCAAAATGAGCTACACTGAAACGGCCGAGCGCGACTTCATTCCCACCAACTTGAAGACTGGTTTTGCGGCCACGGTTTTCTTGGATGATTACAACCACTTGACCTTCACGATGGACGCCAACAAGCTGTTGGTTCCCACCGCCCCGACCTATGGGGAAGGGGACGACGGAGATTTGATTGTGAGTGGCTTCAACCCCAACGTGGGTGTGGCTTCAGGCATCCTTCAGTCCTTTTACGATGCTCCAGGAATTGTCGAGCGTCAAGCCGACGGTTCCTATTCGGTCGAGCCGGGAAGCGTGTTCCGAGAGGAAATGAGGGAAATCAACCTCGGTGGTGGTTTGGAGTACGATTACAACGGCGTCTTTGCGGTTCGCGGTGGCTACTTCTTTGAGCACTACACCAAGGGCAATCGCCAATTCATCACGCTGGGAGCCGGCATCAAATACACAGTTCTGGACATCGACCTGAGCTACCTGATTGCCACCACCCAGCAAAATCCATTGGCCAACACGCTCCGCTTTTCATTGCGGCTCGCCTTTGACGATGTCATTGGAGGCAGCGATGATGACCCGGCCAACTTCTGAGCCAACATGAGTCTTGGCGACCTCCGCATCGGTTACGGTTACGACGTTCATCAACTGGCCGAGGGGGAGGAGTTTTGGTTGGGAGGCATACAGATTCCCGGTCCCATTGGGGCTGTGGGTCACAGCGATGCAGACGTCCTTCTTCATGTGATTTGTGACGCACTGTTTGGGGCCAGGGCCATGGGTGACATTGGCGCCCATTTCCCGGATACCGATGCCGCATTCAAAGGCATTGACAGCAAAATCCTTCTCCAAGACACCGTCTCGAAGGTGTGCACAGACGGCTGGAGCGTGGTCAACATTGATGCGACCATTTGCCTTCAGGCCCCCAAGCTCAGGCCGCACATTGATGAGATGCGAAAGTGCATTGCGGGATTGCTGAATGTGGACGTGGATCGCGTTGGCGTGAAGGCCACAACCACTGAGCGTCTGGGCTTCGTGGGGACGGGTGAGGGCATCAGTGCCCATGCTGTGGTTCTGTTGGGGCGCTGAGGTGCCTGTTTGACGCCCTTCACGACTTATATTTGCATCTTGCAAAATGGGCATCATGACCACTTCCACGCCTGCTAAAAAGAACCCCACGCGCCGCAAAGCGGCTGCGAAAAAGACGGCACCCTTGTCGTTCTCCAAAGAGACCTACATCAAGTGGCACCGAGATATGCTGCTGATGCGTCGATTTGAAGAGCGCTGCGGACACCTCTATATCCAACAGAAATTCGGCGGATTTTGCCACTTGTACATCGGCCAAGAGGCTGTCCTTGCCGGGATGGTAGAAGGGACGCGTCCAAGTGACCGGGTGATCACGGCCTACCGCGATCATGCACATCCGCTGGCTTTAGGCACAGACCCCAAGGTGGTGATGGCTGAATTGTACGGACGCAAAACAGGCTCCAGCAAAGGCAAAGGAGGCTCCATGCACATGTTCGACAAGGAGCGCAACCTCTTCGGTGGCCATGGCATTGTCGGTGGTCAAATTGGATTGGGTGCCGGCATTGCTTTTGCCGATAAGTACCGCAAAGAGGACCATGTCACGGTCTGTTTCTTCGGGGATGGTGCTGCCCGTCAGGGAATGTTGCACGAGACATTCAACATGGCCATGACGTGGAAGCTTCCCGTCATCTACGTCGTGGAGAACAACAAGTATGCGATGGGAACATCCGTAGAACGGACGACCAACGTAACCGATTTGTCCAAGTTGGGCGCCTCTTACGAAATGCCAGCAGAGTCGGTGGACGGAATGTCACCAGAGGCTGTGGCTGACGCCATGAAGCGCGCTGCGGACCATTGCCGCACAGGAGCAGGCCCATACTTGCTGGACATTCAGACCTACCGCTACAAAGGACACTCCATGAGTGACCCTCAGAAGTACCGCGAGAAGAGCGAAGTCGAAGAATTCCAGAAGCGTGACCCCATCCAGCACGTGGCCAAGGTCATCCAAGACCAAAAATGGATGACGGAAGCCGAGCTCAAAGCCATTGACAAAGAAGTCAAGGCCCAAGTGGAGGAGGCCATTCAATTCGCTGAAGAGAGCCCCTTCCCTGAAGCGCATGAACTATACGAGGACGTCTATGTGACGCCCGATTACCCATTCGTCAACGACTGATCCAAACGGACATGGCAGAAATTGTACGC
>CALKHD010000070.1 GCA_938092195.1 uncultured Flavobacteriales bacterium
TCGAATTGTCCGATTCCACCGCTCCCTGCTGTGGGGTGGAGGTTGTCCATGGAGATCACATCGTGCGCCACCTCTTCGTAGGGATGGGCCGACCTCATGGCCGACAAAACACGCCCCACATTCCAACGCTCAACGGTCACCTCCAATCGAACTTCAGACTCGTGGTGGCGCTGACCGAGGTCACCCACGTGCGGATCCGCCCCCTCCAATGCTCGAAATGTCCCGGTTCCTTCCGAACCGAAGCTGCACTCGTCATAATTCCCGATTTCTCCGGCCCCAGCGGCCAGCATCGCGTCTCGCACCGATTCAAGGTCATCCTGAGGCACATAAGTCACCACCTTGCTCAGCGTGCCTGGCTTGGGCCGCAAGACCCGCATTCCGGTCAAACCCAGTTTGCGGCACATCATGGCGTTCACCCCATGCGCCACATTGTCCAGGTTGGTGTGAATGGCATACAGCCCCACTCCAGAGCGCAAGGCAGCCATGATGGTCCTTTCCACCTGGTCATTTCCCGTCAACCTTTTCAAAGGCCTAAAAACGATGGGATGGTGGGACACGATCAAATTGCAACCCCGATTCACAGCTTCGGCAATCACCTCTTCCGTTACATCCAAAGAGACCAATACCCCGGTCACTTGGGTGTCCGGCTCCCCTACCAGGAGACCGCTGTTGTCGTAATCCTCTTGCAACGAGGGGGGTGCGATGGCCTCCAAAAGGCCCGTGATGTCTGCAATGCGCAACATGAAAACAGTTTTTACAGGTGTAGCCTGTGGTTTCCGGAAGGGATGTGGCAATTTCGCCGATGATGGCCTTACGGACCAACTCCGCCCCCCTTTCCCTTGACAAAGGTGCACAACCCCGCAACGTTCTGAAGGACAAATGGTGGTTTGCCCCTTTGGCTGCCCTTTACAAATTGGGTGTTCGCTTTCGGCATCGCGCCTATGACATGGGGGTCATTCCATCCAAACCCGGGGCGCTGCCCTCGGTGGTGTTGGGCAATGTCACGGTTGGTGGCACAGGCAAGACACCCCACCTCAAAGTGTTGCTCCAGCAGCTCATGGACCAAAGCAAGGAAACGCGTTGGGCGGTCTTGTCGAGGGGGTATGGCCGAAAGAGCCAAGGGTTCCTTCGTGTGGACCGAGAGGGTACGCCAGAAGAGTTTGGTGACGAGCCTCTCGAAGTGGCCCGTCGTTATCCTGGAATCCCGGTATTTGTTTGTGAGGACCGCCTGAACGGGCTGGAGGAAATCGCCAAGACGGGTTTGGCGGACGCGGTCATGCTGGACGATGGATTGCAGCACCGTCGATTGCGCCCCACAGTTGGCATCATGCTTGTGGACACCACACAACCCGTGGACCGGGACCACTTCCTTCCCCGCGGACGGTTGAGAGACCTGCCATCTCGGGTGGCGGAATCCGATGCCGTCATCCTGACCCGCTGCCCTTCACCTTTGACCAAGGGAGACCTTCGACTCTGGCGTCATCGCTTGGGCATGAAAGCCCATCAGCACCTGCTTCACACGGGTGCTCGGCCCGATGGCCTCAGGGCCATGGCCACCAAGCGCTATGCCGCATGGCCCTCCTCTTGCGTTGCGGTCTCTGGCATTGCCAACCCCATTCAATTCGAAGATCACCTGTCCAAAAACTGCAAGGTGGCCCAGCATTTTTCTTACGCCGACCACTATGCCTTTGCACCTGAAGACTTGGCCGAATGGAAGGCTGCGCTAGAATCGGCCCCTGCGACCGGGGTGAAGTCCGAAGCCATCATCACCACCGAAAAGGATGCCGAACGCATTCGGCCATTGGCCGAAGCAGCGGAGCTTCCGATTTTGGTGCTGAGCCTGCAGATTCAGTGGTGGGATGAAGAAGCCCTCTCCAACCTGTTCACTACCCTAAAAAACCGAGTTGAAGCGTCTTCATCTGACTCGGATATTTGAACCATGAGAAGCCCTTACTCCTTTTTGCTTTCGGTTGCCCTTCCCTGCTTCATTCTGGCCAGCTGCAATGTTGGCGGCGGATCCCCACTGAGCGGAAAACTCCAAGGCGCAGAAGAGGCCTCCATCACTTTGGCCAGTTTGGGACCCAGCGGCTACACTCCGTTTGATACGGCTCAAGCCGATGCGAAGGGTCGGTTCACATTTGACCCTGGCGCTTTCGCAGGATTGGCTTTGGATGTCTACCAAGTCAAGGTGGGGGAGCGCATGTTTTACATCATTGCCGACTCGCTCTCCACCATCGAGGTGAATGGAACCCTGCCTGACATCAAGGGCTTGGCGACAGACCTGGACATGACAGGCGACGCTTGGTCTTCGAATTTTGCGGGATTCATCCGGGAAACGGCCACCATCAATGACAGCCTGCAGGTCTGGAAGCTGCGCACAGCAGACCGAAACCTGACCGATGATGAACGCAATGCGGCCAAAACCGAATTCAGCGCAGGCCGTGACCTGCTCATGGAAACGGCACGGCGCACGGTCAGGGAGCACAAAAACGACCCTGTTGGATTGATGGCCATCGAGTATTTGGACCTCTCGGCAGACCGGGCATTGGCCCAGCAAGCCTTGGACAGCACCAGAACCCTGATGGGGCACAGCGCAGCGCACAAAAACCTATCTCGCCGCTTGGCCAAGCAACAAAAACCCCGCACACAGCAGCGCCGAAACGGACTGATTCAGACCGGCATGGCCATGCCCGACATTGCCTTAAATGACCCCACTGGAAAGGAACGCGCCCTCTCAGATTTGCGAGGAAAAGTTGTCCTTGTGGACTTCTGGGCCAGTTGGTGCGGCCCTTGCCGAAGAGAGAACCCCAACGTGGTTCGCGCTTACAACGAATACAAAGACCGCGGCTTTGAGGTCTTCAGCGTATCCCTGGACAAAACCACCGACAAGTGGCAACGGGCCATTGAACAAGACGGACTGATTTGGCCCAACCACATCAGCGACCTCAAAGGCTGGAACAGCATCGTGACCGACATCTACGGCATCAGCAGCATTCCCCATGCCATCTTGATTGATCAGCAAGGCACCGTTGTGGCCACCCACTTGCGCGGGTCGCAATTGGAATCTGCCCTCGAAAAGTTGCTCTGACCCAACCCACCTTGGCCCTTCACTTCGCCTCCGACCTCCATTTGGGGACCCCCGATGCCCAGAGCTCGAGGGAGAGAGAACGCGTTTTTTTGGCTTGGCTCGAACAAGTGGGCAGTCAGGGAGACGGTCTGCATCTGGTTGGCGACGTTCTGGATTTCTGGTTCGAATGGAAACACGTGGTTCCCAAAGGAGCCGTTCGGTTGATGGGAAAACTGGCAGAAATGGTAGACGGTGGACTCGAGGTGCATTGGCATTTGGGCAACCACGACATGTGGACCCGAGGCTACTTGGCCGAAGAGCTGGGGGTGCAGGTTCATGCAGACCCCATTGTGGTGGAGCATGAAGGCTTTCGATGCTTGGTTGGACACGGAGATGGCTTGGGACCCGGAGACCGCAAATACAAGGCCCTGAAGCGCGTCTTTCGCAATCCAGCAGCCCGGTGGGCCTTTTCGAGGCTTCATCCCAATCTCGCATTCGCTGTGGGCTCAAGACTGAGCCGAGACAGCCGTGAAGCAGGCGCCACCTCAGAGGCAACCTATGGCGGTCCTGAAGGCGAATGGCTGTATCTCCATTGTCAAGAGACCTTGGCCAAACAAGAGTTTGACGCTTTCATTTTTGGACACCGGCATTTGCCCCTCGACTTGGAAGTGAAGACCGCTGACGGCCAACGCACGGCCCGCTACTTGAATTGCGGAGACTGGCTGCACCACCGAACGTACGTGACATTGGATCACCAAGGTCCTGCCCTGCATCGCTGGGATTGAGCGAGAAGGACTCGAACGAGATCGAATCCTAGGAGGGGGGGCCACTGGGAATGGCGCCAAAGAGAAACCGCCGCTTCCCCATCAGGAAAAGCGGCGGCTTCCAATCGATGCTGAATTGAATCAGCGAACGATTACGCGGGCCGTTTCGCTGTGGCCATTCTCCATGGCAGTCACGAGGTAAATGCCTGGAGCCAAATCGGCCACCGACAACCTCACCTGTCCGCCAATGGTCGCCTGACGCGACACCGTGCGAACTGGACGTCCATTCACATCGAACAAGGTCAATTCTGGCTGAATCCAGCCTTCACCCAACTTCACTGTGATGTCGGCTCCTTCTGCTGGGTTTGGATAAACCAGCAGATTGCGCTGATCCACGGCAGCGTCGAAGGTCAACTCATCCTGACCGAGGTAGGTGTCGCTCCTGAAGATGCCACGTCCGTGGGTTCCAGCATAAATCGCTCCGTTGTTGGTCACGTTGGACCAAGTGGTGGGCATGTGCCACTGCTGCTCCATACTGAACACTGGAGAGGCAATGTCGTCGACATTGGCCACCATGCCCAGGTTCTCCACCGTCCAGTCGCTGCCGCCATTGGTGGTGGCCCAAACGCCATGTTCGGTGCCCACCAAAATGGTGCTTCCGGTGGGGTCGCTTTGATCGATCACCGCGTCATACACGGGCATCTTGCTCAGATCGTTGTTGCTGGCAAACCAAATGTTGCTCCAAGTTGGGGTGTCGTCCAACGCATTGAACGTCTCCTGCACCTTTCCGCCTGACACATTTCCGTATCCACCGACCGTCACCACCACGTGGTTCGGGTCATTGGAGTCCACCGCAACGCCAGTCACCACAGCACCTGTGGCCATGATTTGGGTGCGGGTCACGCCGTCAGGCACGTCGCATGACCCATCGTGGTCCCAGACATTGTTCAACCCGCTGAATCGATACACCTTGGCATCCCAACCAGAAACGAAAATGTGGTTGCCCGCCTCCGGATGGTCTCCCACCGCAAACTCAATGGACTTGGTTCCAGAACCGGCTGGCGCGTTTCCAAGGAAGAACCAACGGGGCTGGGTGTTGAAGTTCAGTCCGTTTCGGGTCATCCAAACCCCATTGCCGCTGTTGAATCCAATCACGGTCATGGACGTGTAGGGGTCCTTGACATCAATGGACTCGTGAACGTCGTAGAGGGTGTCGGCGGCATAGTGCCAAGTGGTGTCACACACGGTGACAAATGATGTGTCTCCCTCCTCGATGACCTCCACATCGTTGCAATCGTAGAGGACGGTCAGGTCTTGATCCTCCAACCAAGGGTATTCGGTGTTTTCCACCGGACCCTCTTCGGAGAGGATTTCGGGGCGAATCAACTCGTCCCAGTAGCGAAGGGGGGCATCGAGCGTGTATTCGAAGGGACGGTTCAAGTTGGCCGTCTCCATATTGAACGTGCTGTCTTCTACGGTCTCATCGAACGGATTCACCAAAGGCACAGTCATGCCGCTGTTCTCGTCGTTGAAGTTCTCGTAGAGGTTCATGCAGGTGTAGAACCCACCGATGTTGCCTTCATCATCCAAGATGTCGACGAGGCAATTGTCGTAGAAAGAACCGGCCTGGGTGAAGGGCGAGCCCTGCACGTAAAATCCGCGACCGAGGTTTCCGTTTTGCGATGTGGCAAAGAATGGAATGCCCTCCTGCAAGTCAGTGGCTTGGCTCATGGCGCAATCAAAACCGTCGCCGCCAAACACGTCTGCGGCATCCATGTCATTGAAGAAGCTGCCATTGGCGGGAATCAAAGATGTTCCGTTGTCTTGGGCACCTCCAATCACTTCTGAAGTGGGTCCGTAGGCCATGCCATAGAACTGGGTCAACTGCAGGCCTCTGTTGCACGCCTGGTAGGTCTCTCCGCCATCTTCACTGCGGAAAATGCCGCCGTCCGTGGCCACATACATCATGCCCGCTGGGGTGAACATCACCTCGTGAACGTCTGCATGGATGTAGTAGGGGTTGCCTGCGCCTCCACCCATGGAAGCGGCTTGTTCTGCCTGGTATGAGGGACCGCAGCGCCAGAAAGCCTGACCACCCACGTAGGCGATGCCGGGATCACCCTTCTTCACGCCGAGGGCCAAATCGTAACGGGCCTGGTTGTTGGTGGGGCAGATGTCATAGCCCTCCACCCCTGCTGGCCAGATTTCGTCCCAAGTCACACCACCGTCGGCTGAATGGTAAACACCACCGAATGTGCTGCCGGAAGTGGCACGAAGGGCAAATGCGCTTTGGGCGTCGTCTGGGCTGATGGCCACGCGGCAACGTCCGAAGCCCTGGGGAACCACAGGATCGTTGGGACTGCCCGACACCGTTTCCACAGAGCTGAAGTTTGTGGTGCGGTACACGCGGCCGTTTGAACTGGTCAGCAACATGTAGCTGCCGTCAAAGGCGATTTCAATGTCTTGGATGGCCGTGGTTCCTGAGATTCCACTGAGGGTGTTTTCGGTCACCACGCCATTCTCGATGTAGCCCACACCTTGGATGCCGCCGTACCAAACACGAGAGGCCACGCTGGGGTCAGCCACCAAAGCATCGGTTGCGCTCCAATCTCCTCCTTGAAACAAACCTGGGTCCGTTCCTTCGACACGGGTCCAAGTGGCGCATCCGTCGGTAGAGCGGTAAACACCATCTCCACGGAAACCTGAACCGCCCACGCCACTGACTCCGTCGAACTGGGTGCCTGTGCCTACATAGATGTCGCCGTTGCCAGCCATCGCAATGGAGGCCACCATGGCGGACGGAAAGCTGGAAATGCGTTCCCAATTGTCGCCCTTGTTCCAAGACCTCCAAAGTCCACCGCTGACACCACCTGTGATCAGCTGAAGCTCATTCACCGCGAGAATGCAGCGGGTACGTCCGCCCACATTGTCAGGACCCATGGGGTTCCAGTAATGCTCATTGGAAGAACGGCTGCTGGACTGCGCGGCGGCAATTTGACGGGTCCGTTCTCCGAGTTGACGCAGACCTTCGTGGTTCATTTCTCCAGTTTCCACATCGCTGCGCAATTCCATGAGAACTTGGGCCATGCCTGTGGCGTCGGCGGTCGGCTCTGCTTGCTCAAAGCCACGTGGTGCGTATTGGGCACTATCGTTGCTGTCAAACTGGACATAGGCCAAAATGCTGGCAAACCCAGCGAGGGCCAAAAGGAAGGCAATCTTCTTCATTGTAAATCTGTTCCCGTTCGTAGGAAGGCGGAATTTAAGAAAGGAACCCCACCTGACACCAATCGGTTCTGTGAACAGGTACACTGCATGGTGCAAGGGGCATGAACCCCACGCTGAAGCCCTTAGACGACGTGCTTTTCGGCGTGGTAGCTCGAACGCACCAAAGGACCACTCTCAACGAACATGAAGCCCATTTCGAGGCCTTCTTGTCGGAGCGTTTCGAACGTATCCGGGTGCACAAACTCCGCCACGGGCAAATGCTTCGGCGTGGGCTGAAGGTATTGGCCCAAGGTGAGAACTTGACAATCCACCGACCGCAAGTCCTCCATGGTCTCCCTCACTTCTTGAACCGTTTCTCCCAAACCGAGCATGACTCCACTCTTGGTCCGAATCCCTGCTTTTCTCAGGCGCATTAACACCTCCAAGCTCCGGTCATATTTGGCTTGAATTCGAACTTCTTTGGTCAATCTGCGGACGGTCTCCAAGTTGTGGCTCACCACTTCTGGGGCCACATTGATGACCTTCTGCAAGTTTTCCCACTTGCCTGCAAAGTCAGGAATCAACGTTTCCATGGTCGTCCCTGGACTCTGTTGACGGATGGCCCGAACCGTTTGTGCCCAAATGTCCGCTCCGCCATCGGCGAGGTCATCTCGGTCCACTGACGTGATCACGGCATGCTTCACCTCCATCAGCTTCACGCTGTTGGCCACTCGGCCCGGCTCAAACACATCCACCTCCTCGGGGCGGCCTGTCGACACATTGCAAAACCCACAAGAGCGCGTGCACACATTTCCCAGAATCATAAAGGTCGCAGTGCCCTCACCCCAGCATTCTCCCATGTTGGGGCAATTGCCGCTCTCGCAGATGGTGTGCAGCTTGTGCTCGCTCACCAATCCGCGGACCTTTCGGTACGCCTCTCCAGTGGGCAACTTCACCTTCAACCATGGCGGTTTGGTGCGCCGAGGGCGGGAATTTCCGTCCGCTTCAGGGGTCGGGGGGGCCTGTGTCATGTCTTGAATTGTTGGCGTCCAAAGCTCCAATGGACAAACAAGGTCAGGAAGAACCGGTCATTCTGGTCAAAATCTGGTGCCATGATGACAACCGGGGTCACAAATGCATCCAGATTTAGCCCAACGGAAAGGGTCCGCAAAGATTCTCGCGACCCTCCATATTCGAAATCAGCCGCGACCCGGAAAAACGCACCTGGGGAAGGCGTCACCTCCAAAATCCCATTCAATGATCCCGCGCGGCCGTAAATGTGATCGGTGCCATGGACATCCGGATCGTAGCGCTCTGTCAGCAGATAACGGTAGGGAATGCTCGGGTAGCCAATGACCAGATACACGGGCTTGGACAGCGCCAAGGCCGGACCAAAGGCCCACTTCCAACCAATGGCGACTGCGCCGTTCCTGAGCTTGGGCGTTGCGATGGTTCGATTCCCCCAACCAAGCCGAGCGATGTAGGCGTTGTTGACTTTGCCAAAGACATAGCTTTTGCCCTGATCGTAAACAGGATTGAAGCTGCGCACCTCTTTGGGGTGCTTCATGCTCACGATTTCGAAGGACCAAGTCCGGACCTTGCCCACACCGCGGTATGTTCCTCGCTCAACGTGCACCCCCATTCCCCGTGTATGCAAGGACAGGCCTGTTTCTACCCGATGGGTGAACACGGTTTCTGGCTCGTCTTCACCCAAAGGTGACCCTTGGCCATGGGACATGACCGGCCCCATCAGAAAGGCAAGCGCACACATCAAAGTGCGCAAAGTGACGGAAGAAGAAACACAGACGAAGTCCATCGAGAGTCACGAAATTAGCGCACGATGAAGTATGCACTCACCTATCCTGAACCCCTGAGAACGAAAGCGGTTCACGCGGGCAACCAACAAACCTTAATCACAGACGCCCCCACCGACAATGGAGGCCTTGGCGAAGCCTACTCTCCCACAGACTTGGTGGCTGTGGGGCTGGCCAGTTGCATCATGACCATTTTGGGCCTCAGGGCCAAAAGCAGAGGATTGAATGTTCTTTCCATGACCGCGGAGACCGAAAAAAAAATGAGCCCGACCCCGAGGCGCATTGGGCGCATCGCAATCGAGCTCAAAGTCCAATTGGAAGGAGGCTCAGTTCAAGACCAAGAGTGGCTGCGCTCCGAAGCGCTCGCCTGCCCTGTGGCCATGTCCTTGCACCCTGATCTTCGTCAAGACATTCAGGTAATTTTCGAGTGAGGATTCAATTCGAATCCAAACTTTCTTCTCCCGTCGCTTGGCTTTCGGGAGTGGTCTGTTCAAAGTCGACACCGTTGTAAGCGTCACAGTATGGGTAGGAAAGAGCACAGCTGCTCAAGCCTACTGAAATCAGGAGGGCCATGGCCCAAAAATTGAAGTGCTTCATGATGGATAGATGTGGATTCTTGAATGGCACATGGTTCTTTACGTGACGCTTCTCAAATAGGTTACGTTCTCAATTCCCAACTTGCCGTTTCTATGGACATCTCTGCAATTCTCATTCTTGCCATTGGCTTGGCCATCATTGGTTTGTTGTTGGCCTTGCTTCGCCGGCCGGCTGCTGGAGCCGGTCAACACTCAGCCGAGCACGACTCTCTGAAGCAAGAAGCCGAGAAATGGGAAGCCCGTTGGAATGCTGACCGGAGCGAGTTCGACGAAAAAGAAGCCAGCCTTCGCGAGACCATAGACAGCGAAAAACAGACTTCTTCTCAGCTTCGCGCAGACCTCGCTCGGCTCGAAACCGAACTGAGTGCGGCCCGTGAGAGAGAATTGAAGGGAGAGCAGGAAAGAGAGGCCCAGGAAGCCGCCCTCCTCAATAGATTCAAGGTCCTGTCCAGCGAAATGCTCGAGGCTGGAACCGAAAGACTTAAGAAGACCAACAAGGATGAGATCGACGCCTTGCTGAAGCCCTTTGGTGACCGGCTCGATGAATTTGGCAAGCAGGTCCGCGAAGCCTACGGCAACGAGCGCGAGCAACAAGGTGAGCTGTCGGCAAAGCTGAAGCAGCTTTTCGAGCTCAACCAAAAAATGACCGAAGAGGCCCACAACCTGACCCAGGCCTTGACCGGAAACACAAAGGTCCAAGGCGATTGGGGGGAGCTTCAACTGGAGACCCTTCTCCAAAATGCCGGATTGGAAAAGGACGTGCATTACGAAGTCCAAGACACCGGGCGGAACGCAGACGGAAAGCTGTTGAGGCCGGACTTCGTGGTCAAACTGCCCGACAACCGGCTGGTGATCATTGACTCCAAAGTGTCACTGACCGCCTATGCTGCTTGGACAGCCGCCGAAGACAACGCCGCTCGCAAAACCGCCATGAAATCGCATTACGGAAGCATGGAAAGGCACGTCAGAGATCTGGGAGAGAAGCGCTACCAAGATTTATATGGCACCGCTCCTGACTTTGTGCTCATGTACATCCCTGTGGAGCCTGCCTTGAGTGTGGACTTCGAGCGCCAAAACACCCTTTACCAAATGGCGGCTGGCAAAAAAGTGGTGCCCGTCACAACCTCCACCTTGTTGGCCACGCTTCGTTTGATCAGCTTTCTCTGGAAACAGGAATCTCAAAAGCAAAATGCGGAGGCCATTGCTTCCCGCGGCCAGCAGTTGCTGAAAAAGTTCAATGGTTTCCTGAGCGACCTGAAACAGGTCGGCACAAGACTGGAACAGGCCCAAAGTGCCCACACTGGGGCCTTCCAAAAGCTGTCAACCGGCACGGGCAACTTGATCAGCCAGGCTGAAAAACTGCGCAAGCTTGGGGGCATCGAAACCCCACTTGCCATTGATCCATCTGAAGTAGAGGCCGCGATGGATTCCAACGAAAATGCAGAACCCCAGCTTCGGATTTCAAATTCCGAGGCTGAGCGCGATGAACAGGCCGATTCCTCGACGAACTTGCCCCCCAAGTGAGGAACAGCCTGTCGATTTCAACTTCCAACCCCATGTGGGTCATTGCACTGTCTGCGATGCTCATGTGCTGGGGTTGTTCCACCCCATCGCGTTTGGGCTCGAATGCCGACAAACCTTATTTGTGGGAGCCCCTGCCCCACCATCCAGAGTTGGCTTGGCATCGGCACCACCCAGATTCTGCAACAGTGTATGTGAGGCTCCCCGCCCACGAGCCGCTGCACCTGAGAGAGGACATTGGCGCCCCCTTTCGATTCTCATTGGAACTGGAGCTGCTTGTGGCCGCCACAGAGTGGCCCACGGGCAATCAAGAGAGCCGCCCAAACTCCATGCTTCACCGCTTTCGATGGGAAGATGCGGCGAACCCCGATCGACGGGAATTGGTGGGCCGGTTTACGTTCCCCCTTTCCACCGGACGCTACCGAATCATCCACACCATTCGCGACTTGCACAGGGGATCAGACGTAACAGGTGTAACCGCCTTTGACGGCTGGGGAGAGAAGGCACCTGAGCGTTGTTTGGCGTTTGAACTGACGACAGGGGAACCCGCCTGGAACCGCTCTTTGCCCGACGGTGGTCGCTGCGGGCTCCTGGTGCCGCCCGACATGAAAGACCTCCTCTGGAAGCACACAGCCATGCCCCCAGTTGACTCCTTTCCTTCTGCGCCATTCCTGGACAGAATCCCAAAAGCACTCTCCTTTCCCAAAGACAAAGCAGCCCCTCAAAGGCCCATCCCGGTTTCCGAAGCCCCTCTTGACGTCTTTTTTCCTGCGGGGAATTGGACGGGGTGGTCATGGCTCAGCTGGGAGAACACCCCTGGGATCCACCGCTGGAGTTATGGAGATGAGCCATCATCCATTCTGGTGGCGGCCAGGAGGCGTCACTTCCCAGTCATGCGCGATCTGGACCAGATGATCCGCGCCACGAGGTACATCGCCACCCGGCAGGAGTACAAAACCATGCGAAATGCCCGGGACCCCAAGAAAGCCTTGGATGAATTCTGGCTCAGCTTTGCATCCGGACCAGAAGTCGCCAGAGGGCTCATCGCCACCTATTATGGGAGGGTGCGGGAAGCCAATGTGCATTTCACGAGCCTCAAGGAAGGTTGGTGCACCGACCGAGGCATGGTCCACATGGTCTTCGGCCATGCCGACCGCGTCCGGCGCGACTTTCAGGGAGAAACATGGGTATATGGAGAGGAAGGAGATGTCAACGCACTCATCTTCCGCTTTTCAAGAAATGACAACGGAGACGACTTCAATCGATACGATTTGGAGCGTTATCCTGGATTTAGAAGCCCGTGGGAAGCCATGGTGTCGAGTTGGCGCCGAGGCAAAGTGAGAAACAGATGAGACCAAGACCCAAAAAGCAGGACGACCGAATCATCGGTTGGCACCCCATCAAGGAAGCCCTCGAGGAAGGCGTTGAAATGGCGCGCGTGTTGATTCAAAGGGACAGCAAGGACGAGAAGACCAAGCAGCTTTTGAGCGTATTGCGGTCCAGGCAAATTCCCGTACAGCGCGTGCCCCGGGAAAGGCTCGACCGGATCACCAAGAAGAACCACCAAGGCATCATCGCCTTTTCGTCCCCCATTGCATTCACCCCACTGGACGAGTTGATCACCTCTGGTTTCGAGACCGGAGAACGGGTCTTTTTGGTGGTGCTGGACGGCGTCACCGATGTGGGCAACCTGGGTGCCATTGCGCGCACGGCAGAGTGTTTTGGCGCCACCGGACTGGTGTTGCAGGACCACCATGCCGCCCCAGTCAATGAAGACGCGGTCAAAACCAGTTCTGGGTCTTTGCTTCGTTTGCCTGTAGCACGGGTGCCCGACATCGCCAAGGCGCTTCATTACTTGGGGCAATGCGGACTGGAAAGAATAGGGCTGAGTGAAAAAGCAGAGAACAGGCTTGAAGATTGCCATCCCTCTGACGCTGCATGCTTGGTTCTTGGAGACGAAGAACGCGGAATTTCTATGCAAAGCTGGGCAAAATGCGACGTTCATGCACGGATCGAAATGAGGGGAAAAACAGGCTCTTTGAATGTCAGCGTCGCAGGCGGAATCGCCCTCCACCACTTGATGTCCTGAGAAGAACCGCCCCAAGCATGTATGCGGATGAACCCGTCGATAGTGGCGGTTGAATGACAAATCTCATCGACCAATTAAAATATTTTTGTCGATTTATTTTGTTTGTTCGTATATTTGATGCCTTCGCCTGTCGCTTGTTTTCAGTGTTTGAACCAGAATCGAACTGAAAACGTTATATGAGACACTTTTACTACGTTCGCACTTCGGATAAGCTCACCCCCTCAGGGTTGGCTCCGCGTACCCTTTCGTCACGTGTCATGCCTGCACGACTACTTATCACTGGTGTGCTCCTCTGTTGGGGCTTTCTTTCTTGGTCTCAGCCCTTCCTTCACGAAGGTTGCGACAGTCTATGTGTCCCAGCTCTGCTGAATGAGGATTCAGATCTGATTGTCGACTGCACCACCCCATTTCCAGACTTTGTTTTGCCATCGGCTGAAGGTTGCGACGACGCACCCATCACCGCCATGCCAAGCGTGGAATTGGACGAGACGGTTGTCATGAGTTACGACCTCACCACAGCCTTGGGTGTGGGAGCGGACTGGGCACTTTGGCTCGGTGGTTTCGAAGCCATGGGTCATGGATCCAGCGATTACTTCAACCCCACTTCCGAAGGGGTGATGCTGAATGCATATGCCAATGGAACCGTGCGCATCACAGGAGATTTGGTGAATGACGAAAATGCCAATGAGCAATTTCACCTGGAACTGTTCTTGAAGTCCGGCCAGGACTTTGAAAGCTGGGATGCCCAAGGACGTTTGCCCAAGGATGATCTGGGCTTGGGCGCTTTTGTAGACTGGACCTTTTACGAGGTGGTCGACACATTGAGCCGGCTGGAAGGTTTGGGAGATTTCGAGGGCGACATGCTCTACCTAGACCACATGCCATTTTCCAAGCTGTTTGGTTTCCAAATGGGCGCCGACGGGGCGAACAACAAGAACATCAACTTTGGAATCAGCGGATGGTTCTGGTACCGAGGTATGATCGGCGGACAACCTGTGAATGGCACTGGAGACGTCAATGCTGACTTGGTCGATGGCGAGGACGACAGCGTCTCCTGCCCTGTTGTGGAATCCCGCGAACGGATTGTCATGGCTTGGTCAGAATGCGGACACGACGTGCACAGTTACAATGTGGAGCGCCATGACTTAGAAGCCCCCTACTTTGTGTCCTTGCCTCCGCTGGCGTCTGCAGATTGCACCTCCCTGCCAGACACGGCATCCATCGATGCTTTCGAGGTTGGAGACGATTGCGGAAGCGACCTCAGCCTTGAGGTCCTGTCCGATGTGGTTGTCGGCCCACCTTGCGATCAAGAATTGACCCGTACATGGCGCTTGACTGACGATTGCGGAAACTACACCGACACCTTTCAAGTGGTGACACTGATCGACACCACGGGGCCAACGTTCATCTTGAACGATGTGGAATTGGACTGCACAGAGTGGTCATCCTTTGAACCCACCACCCCCATCATCACAGACAACTGCACGCCTTCAGAGGACATTGTGACCTCATACACCGAGGGAGAGCCTGTTGGCGCCTTCCCGTCTGACTTCACGATTGAGTTGTCCTACACAGCGACGGACCTCTGTGGCAATGCCACTACCCAGTCGGCCACCATCACCGTGACAGACACCACGGCACCTGTACTGACAGACCTTCCTGAAGACGTCACCTTGACATGCGTGGAATGGGAGACCTACCAAGCACAAGCCCCTTCAGCCACCGACAACTGCACCGATGATTTGGGTGCAGCGCAAGTGGACACCCTCGTTGTGGATCAAGTGTGCGAAGGGACCTTCACCCTCACCTTGACTTATTCATTCACGGACCTGGCAGGAAACACCTCTAGCCATGTACAAACGGTGAATGTGGAAGACACCACCCCACCGGAAGTCACTTCTTCTCCAGCCGACTTGGTGATCGATTGTAACGACGCATGGCCGGCCGCCGAAGGAGTCAACCTTCCAACGGCTTCTGACGACTGCAGCGGAGTCAACATCACTTGGATGGATGACACCACATTCACGGAGTGTCCCGGAGAGCTGATTGTCCGCACCTTCACCATCAGCGATGATTGCGGCAACTCGACTACGGTCGCGCAAAACATTCAAAAAGAAGACACCACAGGCCCCGTGCTCGAGGATGTGCCTGCAGACACCACTTTGGCCTGCGGTTCAGACCTGCCTTCTGCTGAACCTACCGCGATGGACGACTGCTCTGAAGTGGACAGCACTTGGACCACGGTTGAAGCCGTTGATGTCGCCTTTGGAACGTCTTTTGCCCTTGATTTCGAGGCTTGCTCCTTGGATGGCCTCGTGGCCGATGGTGGAACCATTTCCATCAGCAATGATGCATTCGATGGCACTTGTGCCGTGGAAATGCTGCATGCCGCAGGAGAAGACCCCCACAATTTCTACGACCCCGCTGTGCTCGCTGGGCGAGGAACCTACCAAGTGATGGCCAGGGCCGATGGTTTCATCAGTGACAACATGGTCCACTTGCTTGCAGGCGACGACATGGGTGATTCAGGCATCACTTTATCCTTGCGTCCCAACGGAACGGACAACCCTGGAATTGACATCACTGGTTTGGGCCTCAATGCTTCCGCCGACGCGGCCATGGCCCAAGGCGATTGGTACTTGGTTCAAGTGACCCTTGGAGAAAGCCAGTTGAGCCTGTCCATTGACGGAATGCTTGTTCTGGAGGTGAACCTTCCAGCAGACCTGCCCAGTCAAGGCCGGTTCAAGCTCGCCGCCGCTTATGCTGCGAGTTATGACGACATGTCCTACCAAGCGGAAGATCCTTGTCCCGTGGTCGAGCGATATGAGCGCACATTCCATGCCCTCGACGCCTGCGGCAATGAAAGCACGGCCACCCAGGTCATCGATTTGATTGACACAGTGGCCCCCGTATTTGGCGACCTGCCGGAAGACCTCTTGCTCGCTTGCGGAGAGGACATTCCCGAGACAGAAATCGACGCGACGGATGCTTGCTCAGATGTGAGCGTCATGGCATCCATCGACACCCTGATTGCCCCATGCCCAGGGACCTTCACATTGATTCGCACATTCACCGCGATGGATGCCTGTGGCAACGCCGCGCAGCATCAGCAAACCATTCAAGTGATGGATGAGGAAGCCCCCATTTTCCTGGAGGTTCCCGGTGACGTGACCATTCAATGCGACGAAGACCTCCCTGTGGACCTGCCCACATCGGAAGACGCCTGTAGCTCACCTGTGAGCGTCATTTTGCTGGCTGTGGACAGCGTTGCCGGCGAATGCCCACAAGCATGGCTGGTCACGCGCACATTCCAGGCCTCTGACGCCTGTGGAAATACAGCCTTCACCACCCAACTGGTGACCATTGTGGACACCGTTGGCCCTGTTTTGGTCCTTGGACTGGACACGGTCACCTTGGAATGTGGTGGCGATCTGCCCACGAACCTCCCCACTTTTGGCGATGCGTGCGACCCCATGGTAAACGTGGCCGAATTGGCACCGGATACAGTGCTTGGAGCTTGCTCTGGTGAGTACACCGTCAACCGACACTTCGAAGCCATGGATGCTTGCGGAAACACCACGGCCTACAGCCAAGCGGTGAACTACGTGGACACTGCACCTCCAGTGGTGGATGCCAACTCTGTGCCAGCCGACGTGACCATTCAGTGTGGCACTGAGCTGCCTTCAGAAGTGCCCGTCGCTGACGATGACTGCGGAACCGTTTCCCTCTCGGTGTCTGTCGACTCGGTGTCCACAGACCCTGTCTGCTTGGCCGCCCTCACGGTGACCCGGACGTTCACCTTCACGGACGACTGCGGAAACGCATCGCAAGCGGCCCAGGTGATCACAGTGGTGGACACAGTGGCTCCTGAATTTGACACCAGCTCCATTCCAGCGGACGCCACATTCAACTGTACGGATGTGCATCCCACTTGCGCTGATTTCGATGTTCTTGCATTCGACGACTGCGGCACAACCAACGTGGACTGCCAAATGGACACCGTCCCCACGGCTTGTCCTGGAACGTTCACGTTGATCATGACGCTGGTGGCCTCTGACGACTGCGGCAACAGCACGGATGCGACCGTCACATTTGAAGTGGAGGACACCACGGGACCCGAACTGGACCTGGCTCTGCTTCCTGCAGACTCCACTGTCCAATGCGGCTTTGTCCCTGACGTGCTCGACAGCACGGCATTCACGGTATCCGATGACTGCAGCGACTGGGTGTTTGGCGCTGTTCGCGACACCACTGGTGAAAACGATAACCCATGCGACTACCAGCATGTGGACACCTACACCTTCACCGACTGCGACGGCAACGAAACGGTCTTCGTGCACACGCTGACAGTGATTGACACCATTGGCCCCATGATGTCGACGGCCATCGTGGAAGAGCTCAATTTCTTCTGCCCATTCGAAGTCCCGGAATACACCAGCCCTCAGTTGGCCAGCGACAATGACTTCCCGTTCAGCGTGACGGACAATTGCGCCACCGCTGAGGAGATCTCCATCTCGTACAAGGACTCTGTGCTCGCTCAGAATGGAAATGACTTTACCGTGGAGCGAACTTGGACGCTCACGGACCATTGCGAAAACGAAACCGATGTGGTTCAAGTGATCATTGTCCAAGAACCCCAGCTCTCGATGCCCAATGCATTCAGCCCGGGAAGCAATGGCTTCAATGACGTCTTTGTGATCGAGAACTTGGCCTTGGAGGAGGAAGACGGCGACGTCTACCCCCCTTGTGACTGGAGCGATGACCCCACCATGGTGCACTTTATGGTCTTCAACCGTTGGGGCAACCAAGTCTACGCATCTCCACCGGGCGCCCGCTACCTGAATGATTGGCAGGGTCGATCCGAAGACAACGAATCCCTTGTGGACGGCACCTACTTTGTTCTGTTCCGGATCAATGAGACACGGAAACTGGGCACTTACGTTGACATCAGAAAAGACCAGTGATGTTTCGCACAATGACTTCCCACCTGGACCCCATGAAGCGCACTGTCCGCCTCTTGCTGGTTGCCCTTTTGGCCGGAATTGGCAGCCTCTCTGCACAGCAGGATGTGATGATCAGCCAGTACTTGTTCAACGGTCTGCTCATCAACCCCGGTTATGCCGGTTCACATCCGTATACGTCCTCCTCGCTCCTTCACCGGAGTCAATGGAACCAGTTTGATGGCGCCCCCACCACGAGCGTGATGGCCATCGACGGTGCCTTGCGGAACAACAGCATGGGCGTTGGCCTCTTGATGCTGCACGATCAGATTGGACTCACCACGCAGACCGATGTGTCCATGAACTTTGCATACCGCATGAGGTTAGGTGCAGGTCGATTGGCACTCGGACTCCGCGGAGGGTTGTCCAATACCCGGGCTGACCTTTTCTCGGCACAAACCACAGATCCAGGCGATCCGAACTACAGCGAAAACCAACAAATCCGTCAATCGGCCAAGTTTGGATTCGGTGCCTACTACCACATGCAACGCCTCTACATCGGGGTGTCCATTCCCACCCTGACCGCCTTGGGGCCCAATGCACAAACCACCATTCCCCACATGCTGACCACAGCAGGTGTGGTGATGAAGGTCTCCAGTGGGGTCATGCTCAAGCCCAGTGTGCTGGTGAAAATGGTGGAGTCTGCTCCGGCGCAACTCGACCTCAATCTCCACGCTCTCTTTCAAGAAAAGATTTGGCTGGGAGCGGGTTGGAGAACGGGGGATGCTGTGGTGGGCATGTTTGAAATTCAAGTCACACCCGAATTGCGAATCGGTTACGCACGAGACTTCACTTTGAGTGCCATCCGAGACTATTCGGCGGGTTCCAATGAGATCCTCATCGGTTTCGACTTTGGTCAAGGCATCAGTGCCAAGCGTTCACCCCGTTACTTCTAAGTTGGTATCCATGCCCAGAATCCATACCCAGTTCTCTTTCCTTGGCGTGATTCTCGCCGCAGCGTTCCTGTCCGGATGTGCGCGGCTCCACCTCGAGGAAGGCCAAGCTGCCTATCAGGAACTGCGATACCAAGACGCCATCCATCACTTTGGAAAGGCCGTCACACGCACTCCTGAACCAGAAGCGTATCGCATGCTGGCCGGCGCCCACGCGCGGGTCAACGAACACGAAGAAGCTGCTTCAGCTTACTCGGTCTTGGTGGCACTTCCAGAAGCCACCGATGATGACCGTTTGAGCTACGCTGCTGCCCTTTTCAAAGAGAGTGAGTACGCCCAAGCGGAGCGCATCTTGAACGAGCTCGGACAGCGTGACCCCAGCAACGAAGTCGCTGCGGCCCTTCGCCAAAGTGCCATCCTCGCTCAGGATGCACGCAGGGACACCACCGCCTTTGAAGTTTCTCCCATCGAAACGCAAGGCATCCGCTCTGCTTTTGCCCCTCTGCGTAGCGGAGATCTCCTTTACTTCACCGGGGCTGTCGAACGCCAAGGTGCAAGGGACCCCTACACCGACCTGAGCTACACCGACCTGTACCAGATGCCAGCCAAAGGGGGCACACCCACTCTGGTTCCTGGCGTGAACGGACCTTACCATGATGGCATGGCCGCTCCCTCCCCAGATGGCAGCATCCTCATCTTTACCCGAAGCAGCCACCAAGAAGACAAGGTGAACAAGCTGCTTCTCGATGACAGCTCGGTCAACAACACCACGCTCTACTACGCCAGAAAAGGCCTTTCCGAGTGGGAACGGGTGGTTGAGGTTGGCTTGAGTGATGAGTCCAGCATGTTTGCTCACCCAGCTTGGAGCCCAGATGGCAGCCGCCTCTACTTCTCCAGCGATATGCCGGGCGGAAAAGGTGGAATGGACCTCTGGTACATCCGCCGGAACGGAACCACATGGGAGCTTCCTCCTGTGAACATGGGCTCCATGATCAACAGCGTGGGAGACGACGTCTTTCCCTCGATGAAAGGCAACGACACCCTGTTCTTTGCTTCCGATGCCCAAATCACCTTCGGTGGACTGGACATCCTTTACACGGTGAGAGATTCCATGGGCACTTGGAACCGCCCCACCCATTTGGACTACCCGCTGAACAGCCAAAGTGACGATTTCAGCATGACGTTCAATCCCGATGGCAAGACGGGCATTATTTCCTCGGACCGCTACGGATACGACCGCCTTCTGTCTTTCGAAATCGTAGACAAGCCGCTTCTGGTTAGAGGCACCGTGATTGACAGCCTGACAGGGAAGCCCATTCCGAATGCCATCATCAACTTGTTGGATGTGGTCGATGGAAGTGCTGTTGCCCTGAACTCCGACATGAATGGCGCTTTCGAACTCAACCTGCCCCATGGCAAGTCGTACCGAGCTGAAGCCATGATGGACACCTACTTCGCGAGGAACCTGGCCATTGAAACTCCAGTGGACCCTCTGGTGAGGGACATGAGCATTGAAATCGCTTTGGTCCCGACCAGCACCTTACGCGATGACGAATACGCCAGCTCCATAAGGGAAGGAGACCGATTCGAATTGCCTGAAATCCGATGGGATTATGACAGCTATCGCTTGAGGCAGGAAGCCAAGCCCGCCCTTGCGCTTGTGGCTGAATTCCTTCAAAATCGACCTGGAATTGAAGTGGAATTGCGCTCGCATTGTGATTCTCGAGGTCGAGATGCGTACAACCAGAGACTCAGTGAGAACCGTGCGGGCTCTGCTGCGCAGTATTTGCTCGACCTTGGCGTATCCCCCGATCAACTTCATCCCGTTGGGGTGGGAGAAGCCGAATTGCTCAACGAATGCAGCAACGGCGTCCCTTGCTCCGAGGCCAAGCACCAGGAAAACCGACGAACAGAATTTTTGATTGTTCGAACCCCAGAAACTAAGAATTAACCCTTTCGTTTCACCAACCAACCAAGAAAAAGGGGGACCCAAATGGGTCCCCCTTTTTCTTTATCGGGTTCGGAGGAAGAGAGCTTCCCCTGCGGACTTATGCGAAATGCGGTCCGGGATAGTAAGCCGTGTCGCCCAGCTCCTCCTCGATGCGGAGCA
>CALKHD010000071.1 GCA_938092195.1 uncultured Flavobacteriales bacterium
AGCGGTAGTCCACCAAATCAGAGGCGGTGCTTCTGAGGTTCAGCCCCAAGCCAAATCCAAACTGACCCCAGTACGTGATGTGACCAATCTGTCTTGTCCTGAATTTGAGGGTCACAGGAATCTCCACCCAGTGCTGAGTGAGGGTTCTGTTGCGTTGAACCAAGAATTGTGTGGAGTCATTGGCCAAATCCTCAGGGTCGCCAGTCAACCGGTCATAAAACGTGAGTTTGCCTCCATTGCGGAAGACATTCACCCCAGTGCCAATCGCATAATTGTCGGCAAACATGATGTCGGCAGTGAACCCAAAGCCAAACCTTGCAATGCCTCCTTGAGAAACTGTATGGGTGTCTCTGGCATCCAACCAAGAGGCCGAAGGCAAAAAATGAAGGCCCATCCGAAAACGGGGTTCATCGTAACGCTCTCGGCCTGAAGGTGCGGATCCATTGGCCGTTTGTGCCAATGCAGATGCCGCAGCCATGACTAGAATCACCGAAAACCCGGAACGTAAAAACAAAGAAGAAGACATGTGCATGAGTTGTCAAACGGCCTTTGGTCGGCAAATTGCGTGCCGAATCTCCATTCTCGCCAAAAGCATGGCGCAATTTTACACCACCATGCGTCCCAACCCCACATCGGAAACCCACCTCTTTCACTTCTTGGCCAAAGTGGTTCTGTTCCTGGCTTTGATCGCGGGGATGGGATGTGGCTCCACGCCGGGAGATTATGGTCGTTTTGAGGTGGCTCCGACAGGAGAGGAATTGAGGGTTCAATCCCCCTGGAAACTCATCCTCTCCCAATCAGCCCTGCCCACTTCGTCCGAGGAAGATCCTGTTTTAAAGGCCCTGCTGGAAGACATCCTGCAATTGGGACAATGGCCCCCATCCAATCCTGAATCCAAAGCGGCTTTGGATACGGCTTGGCAGGCCTTTGTTCGGTTCGAGGGGACCCAAATAGGCATTCGCGGCATCGACAGTGTCTTGAACCAGACCGGAACATTGCAAGAGGCCACAAAGACTTTGTCTGACGCGTTTCTCCGTTGGCCCGCTCATTTTCCGGAGACACAAGCTCCCCATTTGGCATTGACTTACACCGGATACAATTACAGCGTCTACCCCACAGATGAATGGCTGATGGTGGGGTGTGAGTTTTTCATTGGCCAAGACCATCCAGCCGTTCAAGGACTCCCGCCCAGCATCTATCCACGGTACATGCAAGAAAGGATGGTGCCCGAGCACTTGGCTGCAGATGCTCTTCGCGGGTGGCTTCTTGTTCATTTTCAGCAAGACCATTATGACCGCCAAAGCCGCCTTGCAGATGAATTGCTGTATTGGGGAAAGGTCCTGTATGTCGCCCGTTGCCTGGCCCCCGACATTGCCCCACATGACATGATGGATTGGACCCAAGAGGAATGGAATTGGGCCCAAGACCACGAACGTCAAATATGGTCGGAATTGCGGGTCGAGGAGCAGCTGTACTCCAGCAAACGCATGGACATCCAACGCTGGGTGGTCGACGGGCCTTTCACCAACGCTGGCCAAATTCCTCAGGACAGCCCCGACCGCTTGGGCTGGTTCGTGGGTTTAAGATGGGTGGAGGATTGGATGTCGCGTCAGAAGGACGTCAGCCTGCAAGATTTGATGGCCAAAAAAGACGTTCTCCCGTTTTTACAAGCCTACCGGCCCGGGAGTTGAACATCGCGGGCGAAATTGCGCCCATGTCCGAAGCGCATTCTTCCAAAATCCAACTGAACGTCACCACCGACGCCAACAAGGTTCCGACCTCCATTCGCTGGTCGGCCAGTGACGCCGGAATTTCAGATGCCGAAGCCAAGGCGTTTGCCTTGAGTGTTTGGAACGGACGGGAAGCATTGAGCATCGACCTGTGGGACAAAGACATGACCGTGGAGGAAATGAAGGTCTTTGTGTGCCAATCCATGATGACCCTCGCCGACGCCTTGGAGCGGTCCACCCAAGACGAACGCGCGGCAGGCGCCATTCGCGGATTCACTTCGGAGCTCGCCGAGCGCATTGGCGTAGGCCCCACCACCGAAGGGTAATGGACGGCCTCGTTCAGATCGCCTCGGGGGGCTTTCTGTAAATGGGGTTGGTCTGGGCGATAAAACCCAACACCTCCTGCCTTCCGTCTTTCTTCTCCGCCGAAGTCACAAAATGCGGAGGCATGGACGACCATTGCTTGAGCATCTTTTCTGTGTACTTGGCCAGAAAGCCGGCGCGCTCCTCCAACGTGAGCTTGTCGACTTTGGTGAAGATGATGGCAAACGACAAGCCATTCTGAGCCATCCAAGCCATGAAATCTAGGTCGATCTTTTGTGGCTCCAACCTCGAGTCGATGAGCATCATGATGCACATGAGGTTCTCCCTCTTGGTGAGGTATTCTCGAGAGGTACGCTCCCAAGACTTGCGGTCTTTCTTGCTCACCTTGGCGTATCCAATGCCCGGCAAATCGACCAAATACCACGGCTTGCCTGCTGTGGTCATGGAGAAGTGATTCAGCAACTGGGTCTTGCCTGGGGTTGAGCTGGTCTTGGCCAAAGCCTTTCGGCCAGCGAGCATGTTGATCAGCGAGCTCTTGCCCACATTGGACCGTCCGATGAAGGCGTATTCCGGGCGGTCAGCTTCAGGGCACTCCTGTCGCTTGGCACTCGATTTTACAAACGCCGGGTCATCAACTGAGTATTCCTCGACGCTCATACCAATCTGACAAAATGCGGTTAAAAGGCTCGGGGTGTTCCAT
>CALKHD010000072.1 GCA_938092195.1 uncultured Flavobacteriales bacterium
CAATGGCACGGGCATCGGCGCCCGAGAGGACGCGGACCATGAGTCCAACAAGGCCTTTGGTGATGATGGCGTCGCTGTCGGCTGTGAATTCGACGGCGCCAGATTCGGTCTCGTCTGCAGCCAGCCAAACTTTGGATTGACAACCTTTAATCAGGTGATCGTCGGTTTTCCGATGTGGTTGAATGGCCGGGATGTCTTTTCCGAGTTCGATGAGGTGCTCGTACTTGTCCATCCAGTCATCAAAGAGCTCAAACTCCTCAATGACCTCTTGCTGTCGGGATGAAATGAGATCCGCAGACATGGTCAACGCAGCATTTTGATGGCGCGATCGAGGGCAATCACGGCGCGGTCAATTTCTTCTCGGGTGGTGTATGCCGCGAAGGACATCCTGAGGGTTCCGGACTCCAATCCAAGATGCTGCATGAGCGGCTCTGTGCAATGGTGTCCCGTTCTCACCGCCATGCCTTGTCCATCCAGAAGGGTGCCCAAGTCATAGGGGTGAAGGCCGTCGACCACAAGAGAAACCACACCGACTTTGTTTGGGGCTGTTCCAATGATCCGCAGTCCCTTCAATGTGCCCAGTGCCGCATGGGCGTGTTTCACCAAGTGGGTCTCGTGGTGGCTGATGTTGTCTGTGCCCACTCCGTTCATCCAATCCAAGGCAATGCCAAAGGCGATTCCGCCTGAGATGTGAGGGGTTCCGGCTTCAAACTTGTGAGGCAAGCCATTGAATGTGGTTCCTTCGAAGCTCACGCTTTCGATCATTTCTCCTCCCCCCCTCCATGGTGGCATGGACTCCAGTTGTGATTTCTTTCCGTACAGAAAACCCAATCCGGTGGGGCCATATGCCTTGTGTGCCGTGGCGACATAAAAGTCGCAATCGATGGCCTGTACATCGATGTTCAGGTGAGGGAGCGCCTGAGATCCATCCACCAGGGTGAGGGCCCCAGCGGCCTTGGCTTGGGCGCACATTTCCGCCACAGGATTGATGGTTCCAAGGGTGTTCGAGGCGTGCACAAAACCCACCATTTTGGGTTGGTGCCGTTCCAGGCACGACGCGTAATCGTCCAAGTCCAGTGTTCCGTCCTCTAAAACGTTGACCGGAACCAGCTTCGCTCCTTTTTCGGCGCAGACCATTTGCCAAGGGACAATGTTGGCATGGTGTTCCATGCGGGTGACCAGCACAGTGTCGCCCGATGTTAGGTTGGCCCTGCCCCAGGCTTGGGCGACCAGGTTGATGGCATCTGTTGACCCGCCAGTAAAAATGACTTCTTCGGTGTGCGCGGCGCCGATGTGCGCTGCAATCTTGCCTCGGGCCCCTTCGAATGCTTCTGTGGCCAATTGGGCCAGGTGGTGAGCACCTCGGTGGATGTTGGCGTGGTAGTTCGCCAGGTATTCCCTTTGGCCCTCAATCACAGCCAAAGGCTTTTGTGCGCTGGCGGCATTGTCGAGGTACACCAAATCTTTCCCGTGCACCTTTCGTTGAAGAATGGGGAAATCCTGGCGGATGCGTTCGGGCAGGTTAAGAGAGACCATCATCATTCGGGAACCGCTGTGCGAAGTAAAGGTTCAGCGCGCCCTTCCCATGAGAAGTGAATGAGGAATTCCCGGTTGCCACTTCCCCCGACGATGGGAGAGTCGATGGGGGCTGAGCAACGGAAGCCTTCAGCCTCGGCCTGGGCGATGCACCTTTCGAGGCTTTTTTGACGAATCGAGGGGTCGCGGACCACCCCATTTCGCCCCAGGTGTTTGCGGCCCACTTCAAATTGAGGCTTGACCAAGGCGATGCCCCAGCCTTCAGAGGTGAGCCAGGGAGAAAGTTTGGGCCACACATGGGCCAACGAGATGAAGGAAAGGTCCATCACCACAACGCTGGGCGTGGGATTGAGGCTTTCAGGCGTCAAGTCCTTCAGGTGCGTTTGCTGCAAGTCAAAGACACGTGAATCCTCTCTCAGTGCAGGATCCAGCTGGTCGGTTCCCACATCGACAGCATGCACACATTGGGCTCCTCGGCTCAGGCACACCTCGGTGAAACCGCCAGTGGAGGCCCCCAAATCCAAGACCACAGCTCCCTTGATGTCGGGCTTGAAGTGGTCCAATGCGCAGACCAGTTTGAGTGCCCCTCGAAAGACCCAAGGCAAGTCTTCTCCCAGCAATTCCAAGGCGGCTTCAGGGGCCACTTTTTTGCCGGGCTTGCGAATTTCTTTGCCGTCAACTTTGACGCCATGATCGATGATCAGCCGCTCTGCACGTGGCCGACTGCTCACCAGTTTGCGCTCGACGAGAAGTCGGTCCAGTCGAACGGGGTCCATCAGTTCCAGCCGAGGCGCTCGGCGTAGACCTGCTCGACGTGTTGTTGAATTTCGGGTCGAAAGCCATCAAGGACTTCAGACAAAAAGGCTTGGACCATCAGGTTTCTGGCCTTGGTTTCGGTCATTCCCCGTGAACGGAGGTAGAACAAAGCTTCTGCATCAAACTGACCAATGGTGCACCCATGGCTGCACCGGACATCGTCGGCGTAGATCTCCAGCTCTGGCTTGGAGTAGACTCCGGAACGTTCACCAAGCAGCAAATTGGCGTTGCGTTGGTAGGCCTCGATTCGTTGGGCGTCCTTGTGGACCATGATTTTGCCGTTGAACACTGCAGTGGCTGTGTCGGCTGCGAGGCCTTTGTAGAGTTCGTCAGAATGTCCGTCGGGTTCGGCGTGGTCAATCCGAGTGTGGTGGTCCACAAAGGTGTTGCCGCTGGGCAGGTAGCATCCGTGGAAGGTGCTGTGTCCATGTTGGCCGCCTTGATGAATGTGGAGGTCATTCCGAAGCCAGTGCGCGCGTGCTGTGGCCGTTCGGACCGTCAGACGGCTGGATTCCGCTTGACGAAATTGCTGATGTGCGATGTGGTGCGACGAGCCCTGTTCGTCTTGAACGATTTCCAAGCTGAGGTGGCCGTGCTTGGCCACATCGGCCGTGAGCGCGCCGTTCATCAGGCCTGTGGCTTGGTCGTCACAGGTCGTCCACAGGATCACCTCTGCGTGGGCGTTTTCCCCCACCACCATTACGTGTTGAGGTTGGGCCACAACGTCGCCTGCAGTCAAATGGTGATGCACCAAAATCGGGCGCTCTGTGCGTTGGCCGTCGGGAATGAGAATGCAAGCGCCATCCTGAGGCGCGGCAGCTTGCAAGGCAGCAAACCATTCATTGTCGGCAAAGTAATCTTGGTCGAGGGCCTTGAGTCGATCATCCTGAAGCTGGGAAGCTTTGGACAGAGGCCCAATGAACACCCCGGACTCATTCACGACTTCTCCCCCTTGAAACTGACCATCCACAAACGTGAGCCTGTGGGCGTTGAAGTCAGCAAGGACTGGGGGAATGTTCGATGGAGAAGAGGCAGAAGCAGGGCGCAGGTCACGCAACTTGGCGACCCGTGTGTACTTCCAGCGTTCGTTCCTGGTGGTGGGGTATTCCAGAGACTCCAAGGCGGCTTTTCCCAGGCTTTGCCTCGCATCGAGGACAGAGCATGAGCCGGCTTGATTGACGGCTTCGGCGACCCGTTCCGCCAGGGCTGTGGCTGGAGTGACGGTCGTTTCCATCATGCTTTTTCTGCTTGGGCGTCCAGGATCCAATCGTACCCTTTCTTCTCGAGTTCCAGGGCGAGTTCCTTGCCACCACTGTGAACGATGCGACCGCCTGCAAGGACGTGGACGTGATCGGGAACAATGTGGTCCAAAAGGCGCTGGTAGTGGGTGATCACCAAGAAGCTCCGGTTGGGGTCGCGCATGGTGTTGACTCCGTGGGAGACAATGCGCAAGGCGTCGATGTCCAGACCGCTATCGGTCTCGTCCAAAATCGCCAGCTTGGGCTCGAGCATGGCCATCTGGAAGATTTCATTCCGCTTCTTTTCACCGCCACTGAAGCCCTCGTTGACAGAGCGGTCGCGGAGTTTTCCGTCGAGCTCCACCAATTGAGCGCAAGCTTTCACTTTTGCCAAGAAGTCCTTGCCGGACAAAGGTCCCTCTTCGCGCTGTTCGCGAATGCTGTTGATGGCCGTGCGCAGGAAGTTGATGTTGGAGACGCCGGGAATTTCCACGGGATATTGGAAGGCGAGGAAGATTCCCGCCACGGCCCGCTCAGTGGCATCCAACTCCAGGAGGTCAACCCCTTCAAAGGTGATGCTGCCTTCGGTGACTTCGTATTCATCGCGGCCGGCCAGAATGCTGGCCAAGGTGCTTTTTCCAGAGCCGTTTGGCCCCATGATGGCGTGGACCTTTCCGGCGCCGAGTTCCAAGGTCAATCCCTTGAGGATTTCCGTGTCGCCGATTCGGGCGTGGAGGTTGACGATCTTGAGCATAATGGTGGGTTCAGCCTACGCTGCCTTCAAGTGAAATGGTCAGGAGTTTGCGCGCTTCTACGGCGAACTCCATGGGAAGCTTGTTCAGTACCTCTTTGGCGTAGCCGTTCACAATCAAGCCGATGGCTTGTTCTTCGGTGAGGCCGCGTTGAAGGCAATAGAAGATTTGATCTTCTCCGATTTTCGAAGTCGTGGCCTCGTGCTCAACCTGAGCGGTTGGATGCTTGGACTCGATGTACGGAAAGGTGTGTGCTCCGCTGGTGTCGGTCATGAGCAGGGAGTCACACTGAGAAAAGTTTCGGGCGTTTCTTGCTCGGGGGCCCATTTGCACGAGTCCGCGGTAGGAGTTCTGGCTGTTTCCAGCCGATATGCCTTTGGAGATGATGGTCGAATGGGTGTTGGCCCCCAAATGCACCATTTTGGTTCCGGTGTCTGCCTGTTGCGCGTTGTTGGTCACCGCCACAGAATAGAATTCACCCACGCTGCCGTCCCCCTTGAGGATGCAACTGGGGTATTTCCAAGTCACGGCAGAGCCGGTTTCAACTTGGGTCCAACTGATTTTCGCTCGCGTCTCGCAGATGCCGCGCTTGGTGACGAAGTTGAACACGCCCCCTTTGCCTTCGGCGTCTCCAGGATACCAGTTCTGTACAGTGCTGTACTTGATTTCTGCGTCGTCTTTGGCGATCAGCTCGACCACCGCAGCATGAAGTTGATTCTCATCCCGCTGAGGAGCGGTGCAGCCTTCGAGATAGCTCACGTAGCTGCCCTCTTCTGCAATCAGCAACGTGCGCTCGAATTGTCCGGTGCCCGCCTCATTGATTCGGAAGTAAGTGGACAGTTCCATGGGGCAGCGCGAGCCCTTGGGGATGTAGCAGAAGGAGCCATCGGTGAAGACCGCAGAATTCAACGCCGAGAAGAAGTTGTCCTTCACGGGCACCACAGTTCCAAGGTGCTTGCGAACCAATTCGGGGTGTTCCTTGATGGCCTCGCTCATGGAGCAAAAGATGATGCCCAGTTCAGCCAGCTTGTCTTTGAAGGAGGTGGCCACCGAAACGCTGTCCATCACAAAATCCACAGCCACACCCGACAAACGCTTTTGCTCTTCTGTAGAGATGCCAAGCTTGTCCATGGTGGCCCTCAACTCAGGATCGACCTCGTCCAATGAACCCAAGGGGACCTTGGATTTGGGGGCAGAGTAATAGCTGATGGCCTGATAGTCTGGCTTGGTATAGTTCACGTGGGCCCAATCGGGCTCCTCCATGGTGTTCCAAACTTCAAAAGCTTGGAGCCTCCAATCCAGCATCCACTGCGGCTCTTCTTTTTTCGCACTGATGAGGCGAATCACGTCCTCATTCAGGCCGGGAGGAACCTTGTCCGCTTCAATGTCAGTGGTGAAACCGAATTCATATTCCTTTCGGGTGAATTCGTCCAGCAGGGGATTGTCTTCCTTGGCGCTCATGAGAACAGGATCAAATAGAGAAACTCTCCCCGCAGCCGCAGGTTCTGTTGGCGTTGGGATTGTGGAACACAAACCCTTTGCCGTTGAGGCCACCTGAGTACTGCAATTCAGTACCGACGAGGTACAGGAAACTCTTCCTGTCGACCACAACGGTCACGCCGTTGTCTTCGAACTTTTGGTCGCCCTCTTCTTCTTTGTTGTCGAAGGTGAGTTCATACATCAGGCCGCTACAGCCACCTCCTTTGACACCCACTCGGACAAAGCTCCCTTCGGGGGAACCCTCCTCGGACATCAGGCGGCGAACTTGGTCGCGGGCATTCTCGTGGACAGTGATCATGCGTTCGGCTCTAAAAATCCCCTTTTCAAGGGATGGTGCACAAAGGTAACGCCGCTATTTGTACCGATTCTAAATAACGAATGTCAAAGTTCGTCAGTGTTAAAATCAGGGTCAGCTGTCCTCGGCGAGGCCGTCCCAACCTTGGGCCTTCAATTCGGTCTCCATTCCGTTGCGGGTGATGAGCGTGCGGTCATCTTGGTCCTCGGTGAGGTGCCCAACAATGGAGAACATGGGGTGGTTGCGAATGTCTTCGAAGCGGTCTTGAGGCACGGTGAAAAGCAGCTCATAGTCCTCTCCTCCGCTCAAAGCGCACATGGTGGGGTCCAGGTTGAACTCCCTTGCCGTGTCGTACATCTTCTCGGCCATGGGAATCTTTTCTTCATAAAGTCGCACACCGCATTCTGATTGCGCTCCAATGTGAAGGGCTTCCGAAGCCAGGCCGTCTGAAATGTCAATCATGGCTGAGGGAAGCAACTCCAGCTTGGCCAGCTCTTCCACAACGTCTAACCTGGCTTCGGGCTTCAGTTGTCTTTCCAGCAATTCTTCATGTCCATCGAGCTCTGGCTGTGCCCCAGGCGCTTCCTTGAACACCAGCTTTTCGCGCTCTAGAATTTGAAGGCCCATGTAGGCTCCGCCGAGTTCTCCACTGACCACAAGAAGGTCTCCAGCCTTGGCCCCTCCCCTTCGTGTGACTTTGTCTGGATGAACCTGCCCAACGGCAGTCACTGACAGTGCCAACCCCGATTTTGAGCTTGTGGTGTCCCCTCCTACAAGGTCAACTCCATACCGGGTGCAAGCCAGGCGCATGCCGTCATAGAGCGCTTTGACCGCTTCCACGCTAAAGCGGTTGGACAGTGCCAAACCCACGACAACTTGAGTCGGTGTGGCATTCATGGCACAGATGTCGCTGAGGTTGACCACGATGGCCTTGTATCCCAAGTGTTTCAGCGGGCTGTAACTCAAGTCAAAGTGGATGCCTTCACAGAGCATGTCCGTGCTCAAAACAGTGTGATGCCCTTGTTTGAGGTTGAGAATCGCAGCGTCGTCGCCTACGCCCAAAATGGTTTCTTCTCGAGTGGTCTCAAGCCCTTTTGTGATTTCGGCGATAAGTCCGAATTCTCCGATAGTTCCGATTTCAGTGCGTTCCGCGTCCATGGAGCAAAGCTAAACGGCTGAAATCTCTTATCTTGCCATATGCGCTTGAGAATCATTGCCTTTCTTTCTTTTTGTCTTGTTTTTTCTGGAGGTTTTGCTCAAACCTCTGTCGGATTAAGAATTGACCACAAGGCAGGTCAGTCTGAGTTTGATGGTTCCAACCCTGTTGTAACCACGATGGGCGAATCTGTTCACATTGACAGGCTCGAGTATTACCTCAGTTCGTTTACCGTTGTGCACGACGGGGGTCAAGAGACTCAGATTGAGGGCGCTTATGTTCTTGCTGATGCATTTGTGGACGAGGTACACCCGCTAGGCGACGTGTCAGGTGTAGATGCGGTTGAAGGGCTGAAATTCTATGTGGGAATTGACCCCGACAATAACCACGCTGACCCGACTACCTGGCCAGCGGACCACCCTTTGTCCCCTCAAGTTCCAAGCATGCATTGGGGATGGTCAGCGGGATACCGGTTCATTGCTTTGGAAGGTGGATCAGGAATCAACGGAATCATAGGTCACGAAGTTCATGCTCTGGGCGATGGCAACCATTACCCAGGTGAAATGGAAGTGGTCGCGTCCATGGAGAATGGGGTCCTCATTTTAGATGTGGAGGCTGATGTCTTGGGTTTTTACAGTCAATTGACTGTCGGTGAAGGGCTGATCAACCATGGAGAAAGTG
>CALKHD010000073.1 GCA_938092195.1 uncultured Flavobacteriales bacterium
CCTCTGACTCCTCGGTTCCCGTCTTGGGCATCACGGGAACGGGAGGGGCTGGGAAAAGCTCCCTGGTGGACGAATTGGTTCGCCGCTTTCTGCTCGACACCGAGGACAAAACAATGGCCATCGTGTCGGTGGACCCGTCCAAGCGAAAAACCGGAGGAGCCTTGCTTGGCGACCGCATTCGCATGAATGCCATTGCGTCTAACAGGGTCTACATGCGGTCGTTGGCCACGCGCCAATCCAATTTGGCCTTGAGTCGCCATGTGGGAGACGCTTTGGACATCCTCAAAGCATCGGGCTTCGACTTGATTGTGCTAGAGACTTCAGGCATTGGACAAAGCGATACTGAAATCATGGACCACAGCGATGTGGCGCTGTATGTGATGACCCCAGAGTTTGGCGCTGCCACTCAACTGGAAAAAATCGACATGCTTGATTTTGCCGATGTGGTGGCCATCAACAAGTTTGACAAACGTGGCGGAGCCGATGCTCTGAGGGACGTTCGCAAGCAATACAAGAGAAACCACGAGCTGTGGGAAGCCCAAGACGACGCGTTGCCCATTTATGGCACCATTGCCTCGCAATTCAATGACCCCGGCACCCATCGCCTTTACAGGACCTTGATGAACGCCCTGGCCGAAAAGACGGGCGCTGACCTCAAAACCTCATTTGGAATCGAAGCGGGAGAGAGCGAAAAGGTGCACGTCATTCCGCCAAAGCGCACCCGGTATTTGAGCGAAATCGCCGATGCCATTCGGTCCTACAATGATTGGACAGACGCCCAATCCAAAGTGGCGGGCAAGCTTCAATCGATTCGCGTGGCGCGCCAAGAGTTGGACCACGCCGATGCCGATGCCGCACTGGCACAGCGAGAGGCTGAATTGTCCCGGGACCTTGACCCCAAAAATTTGCACTGGCTCGAGGCTTGGCCTGAAGAGGCCAAGCGCTACCAGCAAGAAGATTACATCTTCCAAGTCAGGGGAAAAGAGATTCGAATCCCCACCACCACAAAAAGCTTGAGTCACCAGGACATTCCCAAGGTGAGTGTCCCTCGACTCCAAGGCTGGAGCGACCTTTTGCGCTGGAGCCTCCAAGAGAACTTGCCCGGGGCGTTCCCGTTCACTGCGGGCATTTATCCGTTCAAGCGGCAAGGAGAAGACCCCACGCGGATGTTTGCTGGAGAAGGCGGGCCGGAAAGGACCAACCGCCGTTTCCACTACGTGTCTGGAGACATGCCCGCCAAGCGCTTGTCGACGGCCTTTGATTCTGTCACTTTATATGGACGCAACCCCGACTTGCGGCCCGACATCCATGGAAAAGTGGGCAACTCGGGCGTGAGCGTTTGCTCTCTTGACGACGCCAAAAGGCTGTACAGTGGATTTGACCTGTGCGACCCCTCCACCAGTGTGTCCATGACCATCAATGGTCCAGCCCCGATGGTGCTCGCTTTCTTTTTGAATGCCGCCATTGACCAACGCTGCGAAAAGCACATCCTCGAACACAAACTCCAATCCAAGGTTGAGGCCGTGCTCAAAGCCCGCTGGGATGACCGCGGATTGAAGCGTCCTGTCTACCGTGGCGAGTTGCCCGAAGGGAACAACGGCCTGGGCTTGCTGCTCCTGGGATGCACTGGCGACGAGGTCCTCGATCCAGACACCTATGCTCAATTGGCTGCCGAGGCCCTGTCCCAAGTTCGAGGCACGGTGCAGGCCGACATCCTCAAAGAAGACCAGGCGCAAAACACCTGCATCTTCTCCACTGAATTTGCCCTGCGTTTGATGGGCGACGTTCAAGCCTACTTCATTGACCACAAGGTTCGCAACTTCTATTCGGTCTCGATTTCCGGATACCACATTGCCGAGGCAGGTGCCAACCCCATCACCCAGCTCGCATTCACCTTGGCCAATGGCTTCACCTATGTGGAGTATTACCTGAGCCGCGGGATGGACATCAATGCGTTTGGCCCCAACCTGAGCTTCTTCTTTTCCAACGGAATCGATCCTGAGTACGCCGTCATTGGCCGCGTGGCCCGGCGGATTTGGTCCAAGGCCTTGGACCGCAAATACGGGGCCGACGAAAGGGCTCAAAAACTCAAGTACCACATTCAAACCAGTGGACGGTCTTTGCACGCTCAGGAGATCGACTTCAACGACATTCGAACGACCCTGCAGGCGCTGTATGCGATATACGACAACTGCAATTCGCTCCATACGAATGCCTTTGACGAAGCCATCACCACCCCCACCGAGGGCAGTGTCCGGCGCGCCATTGCCATTCAGCTCATCATCAACCGAGAATTGGGCTTGGCCAAAAACGAGAACCCGCTGCAAGGCTCCTTCATCATTGAAGAGCTCACCGACTTGGTGGAAGAGGCGGTGATGTCTGAATTCGACAGCCTGACCGAGCGCGGGGGCGTTCTGGGCGCTATGGAGACCATGTACCAGCGGAGTCGCATCCAAGAGGAGTCCCTTCATTACGAGACGTTGAAGCACACCGGAGAATACCCCATTGTTGGCGTGAACACCTTCTTGTCCAAAGAAGGCTCCCCCACCCTTGTTCCGGGAGAGGTCATTCGCGCCACACAGGACGAAAAGCAAGGCCAAATCGATGGCCTGAAGGACCTTCATTCTGCGCACGAAGCCGAAACCGATGTCGCCCTGATGCGCGTGCAAGAAATGGCCGTCAATCAAGGCAACCTCTTTGCCGAGTTGATGACCGCAGTGAAGTCCTGTTCTTTGGGCCAACTGACCGAAGCCATGTTCGAAGTTGGAGGCGCCTACCGACGCAACATGTGACCCTCGCATCGTGGTCATTTCACTCTGGTCAGGTCCACGCTCCATGAGCACCGCGCTCATGTACAGCTTTGCCCAACGCAAGGACATGCGCGTGTTGGACGAGCCACTTTACGGCTACTTCTTGGAGCGCACGGGAGCTGAGCGGCCTTGCCGAGAAGCCACGTTGGCGCAGCGTCCCAGCACGGCTACTTCGGTGCTTGAATTCATGCGGCCGCGGCCCGACGAATGGGGCAGCGAGGAACACCTGTTCTGCAAACACATGGCCAACCATGCAGAAGGCTTACCGTGGTCCTCGTTTGAAGGCCATCGGCACGTGATCTTGTTTCGCAATCCCGCTTCGGTCATGGACTCCTATGGAGCCCACATTCAAAGGCCGACCATGCAAGACTTGGGCTACCAAGACCAATGCCACTTGTTGGAGCGCATGGACGAACACGGGCAACCTTCGGTGGTCGTGTGCAGCGACCGACTGCAGGCCCATCCCAAGAAGGTCCTACAGAATTTGTGCGGCGAATTGGGCCTGGCCTGGAGCGAAGACATGATGACATGGGGTGCCGGTGCCCGCCCAGAAGACGGACCTTGGGCCCCTTGGTGGTACTCTGGGGTGCATGCTTCCACAGGATGGGAAGCCCGCAAGGCTTCAGAACACTCAGTCCCCTCCCACCTGAAGGAATTGCACGACTCCTGTTTGGACGCGTATCATACACTCTTAGAACGATCACTCTGATGGCCAAATACAACCAACCCGACCCCCGCAATGACCAGACCTTCTGTTGGGTCGATGGCTTGGTGCCCAGGGAAGATGCCAAAGTCCACGTTTTGGACAGTGTTGTCCAAGGTGGAGATGCCGTTTGGGAAGGGTTGCGCGTCACCGATGGACGCGCCATTCAACTCGATGCCCACCTCGATCGACTTCTGGATTCAGCCCACGCATTGGCTTTTGCAGATGTGCCGAGCAAAGAGGCGGTGACCGCCGCAATTTTCGACACGCTCAAAGCCAACGGCATGACCGATGGCGTCCATTGCCGCATTACACTGAGTCGGGGACGAAAAACCACCAGCGGCATGGACCCCCGACTGAATGTGCATGGCTCCACCTTGATCATCGTTCCCGAATACAAAGGCATGGTTTATGGCGACGAGGGAATTCGACTCATCACCAGCGCCATTCGCCGCAACAGCCCCCAATTCCTGGACAGCCACATCCACCACAACAACCTGCTGAACAACATTCTTGCGAAAATCGAGGCGAATGTGGCGGGCATGGATGACGCCGTCATGCTGGATGACCGCGGATTTCTGGCAGAAACGAACGCCACCAACCTGTTTGTGGTCCGCGGAGGCCTTTTGCTCACACCATTTGCCCATGCCTGTCTTCCTGGACTCACCCGGCAATTCGTTTTGGACACCGCTGGGCTAAAGGGGATAGAGGCCCGTGAAGCCAACCTGACTCTCACCGAGCTTTATACCGCTGATGAAGCCTTCACCACAGGAACCATGGGGGCATTGGCACACGTCATCGAAGTGGATGGCAGACGCATTGGCTCTGGCACCAAAGGCCCCGTTACATCGTTGTTGCAGCAGGCCTACCTAGACCACATCATGGACACCGCCACCCCTCTGACGGATTGAACCGAGGACTGCATTCCTTATCCTCAAAATGCCAACCTCTCCACACTCATGATTCCCTTTCTCCGCAACCTTTTTGCTGGCAGCGCCGGCGCGTTGATGAGCATGCCCGCCAACATGCTCCTGCTGGGGCCCATGGCCAAGCTAACGGGTGCGCCGATGCTTCCCGAACCTCCGGCAGGCGCCGAAGTGGCCGAAGTGCAAGCTTTTTATGCTCCCATGATTGCCGCCATGGAGCCCATTCATTTTGCGGGGCCCATCCTCGCCCACTGGAACGGGGCCTTTGTGGGCGCTCTGATTGCTGGGCTTTTGACCCACAACAAGAGTCCCTGGCCCCCCATGCTGGTCGCTGGGTTTGTGATGATGGGCGGCATCGCCATGGCCATATTCACTTCATCTCAACCCATGTGGAGCATGGTCCTTGACTTGGTGGGATACCTCCCGATGGGATGGCTGGGTATGATGTTGGCCCATCGCCTGCGCTCTGCCTCCAAGGCTTCCGCAACTGATCCCAAGGCTTTCCGATAGCCTCCATTCACTTGTTGATCAGCCCACCCACAGCCATGTCACGCGGACTCATTCTGATGCTTCAGTCCGTGGTGCTGTATACCTCGGCCAACCTCCTGGTCAAGGCCCTTGCGTTCCTGCCGACCCAGCAACTGGTGTTTCTGCGCAGCGCCATCAGCTTGGTGTTTTGTGGGATCTGGCTTTGGCGTTCGGGGACTCCCCTTTTGGGGAACAACAGAAAGTGGCTGGTGGTCAGGGGACTCTCAGGCATGGTGGCGTTGACCTTGTTCTTTCACACCATTCGCCACATCCCGCTGGCCAGCGCCACGGTCATTCAATACCTCTCTCCCATTTTCACCATCCTGCTGGCCACCCTCTTTGACGGACAGAGAATCAAGCCCCACCGCTGGCTCTATTTCGCTGCCGCATTTGGTGGGATCCTCATGGTCAAAGGCTTCGATGCCCGCGTGTCATGGCTGTATTTGTTCATGGGCCTTGGCAGCGCCGCGCTGGCCGCACTGGCTTATTTGGCCACCATCAAATGCCGAGAAACCGATAGCGCAGTGGGCATCGTGACGTATTTCCACCTGCTTGCCACGCCCATCATGGGCAGTTGGAGCACCGCCACGTGGCACCCTATGGAGCTGTCTGACTGGGGCATGGCCATTGGCATTGGCGCTCTGTCTTTGGTGGCACAGGTCTCCATGACCAAGGCGCTTCATTTGGAAGATGCAGCCCGGGTGATGCCCTTCAAATATTTTGGGGCCATCCTGGCCCTGCTGCTGGCCTGGGGTGTCTTTGGCGAGGTGGTCACGGGTTGGTCTTTGGTGGGCATCCTGATTGTGCTCGCAGCCGTCACAGCAAACACCTTGTCAGGAAACCGAGAAAAGCGTCAGTCCCTTAACGCACAGTGACGCGGCGGGTGTGTTCAATCACCGCTCCATTTTCCCCTGGCTGAATCACCTGGATCAGATAAGATCCCGGCACCAAACCAGACGTCGAAACGGCCATCTTTCGGCCGCCTGTCCAACGCGCTGTGGAGAGGATTCGACCTGTCAAATCCAGCCATTGCACTTCGGCTCCTTCTAAGGCTCCTGTAGAGAAATTCAGCCACAGAGACTCTCCTGAGCGGATGGGATTGGGACTGACCTCCAGGCTTGCCCCTGCGAGCACACCGCCGATGCCGTTGGCTGTGGCGCAAGGGTCCACCAAATAGGGAACTGCATTTTGATACATGCTGTTGACCACCTCTGTGATGCCTTGAATGCAAAGCGTCTCTGTGGGCGCCTCTGTCCAGTAAATCCGGCACAACGAGGCCCATTCGTAATGCTTGGACATGGATTCATTTTCGTAGCTCAACCCTATGATGGTGCCACCGCCCAGCGCATGCGAGGGCTGAATGCTGTATTCCAATGGGTCTACCAGGCTCACGGCCTGCTGAATGCCACAGCTCACATCGAACTGGTATCCCAGAATCCGGTTGTGGGGATTGAGCACTTCCACATCGAAAAAGCCTTGTTCCCAGTTGACTTCACCCAACCGGAACCACACACTGTCGTACGGATTCACAATGTGAGGTGCGGGAAACTGACACTTGTCGTGAAATCCCGCACTGTCGGGACTCTCATGGGCAATGTCCCAATATTGGCAGCGGGCCATCAATGCCGCATCGGACACGGTGAGCTCACCGTCTTGGTCCAGGTCATTGCACGCGGCTGGCGAGAGGTCATTGCCCAGAATTCCGTCCACATAGGCTTCGGCATCGGTGAGGTCCTGATCGGCATCCAAATCCAAGTCTCCCATGAGCGCAGTGCCGCCGCAGTCTCCATTGCAGTCCATTTGCGCCGTGCCGTAAGGCTCACCCGTGCAATCCACCAGTTGAGCACAATCGTCCCAAATGTTGACCTCAAGTTCTCCTGAACTTCTGTCCATCTGAATGCAGACCACACCCCAGTTGTTTTCGTAGTCGTTCTCCTGACGGCCCAATGCATCTGGACTGTAATCCCAATTCACGCGCACCACCAAGTGATACACGCCATCGGCAATCCCAGTCACGTCGATCCATTGGCAGGAAAGTCCTGCCCCATATATGTCTCCGCAGTGGGCAGAGATGCCCATGTTGGAACATCCGTATTGGAAGGTTCCGCCATCGCTGCATTCTAAGTCCATGACACAAAATCCGTTCTTGAACCCGATGGGCAGCATTTGACCATCCATGGTGAACAGGTCGTACTTGGCGTACCCCTTGTAATGCCAATGGTTGTGGCAATCACCCCATTCAAACTGCTGTGTGGAGTCACTTTCGGCCGTGGTGCCGATGTAGTAATCGATGTCTCCAATGTTCTTGATGTGGGTGGTGAAGCGCACCAATTCCCGCTCACCGTAACCATTGAGGCACCCTTCTACGATGTAGCAGTTGTTTTCATCCACCATCATGGTTTCGGCTTGAAGGCTGTTTTCGATGGCGCTTTCGACCACCATCAAATCCGGACCGGTACACAGCGGATCACCCGGGTAAATGCAGCTTCCGTTGTCCAACTCGGCCGCAGGATTGTAGTTGCAGGCCGTTTCATCGGTGCAGCCCTCAGGCAGTCCGACATAAGCCAATGTCCAGTCAAAGTCAGCGCAGCCCTCTCCTTCAGCACCGAGGTCAGCAAACCGGATCCAATAGGTGACGCCTCCTTCCAACAGCACGCTGAGCTGTGCGCTTTCTGCATTGTCTTCGCAACCACCCTGGTTGTCATCGTAATAGATGGACCCCTCATTGGTGTCGTCGAAGTTGTTCATGTTGCAGTAATCGTAGATCCACAACCGCGTGTTGCACCCCGATCCGCAGCTCGACAAGGCGAACATGCCATTGTTGGGCGGGGTGAACGTCCACCATTGAACGTGGACATCCGCAGACAATGTCCCATAGTCGTCCTCGGTCAATTCAATGGCCTCTGAACACGTCCAGCCCGGCGGGCAATCGATGGGGTGACTTTGACCATAACCGTAGTTGCCACTGTCTGCCACAAGCATCTTCTCCTGAAGCCTCTCAATTGTTCCAGTACCCGGCCCATCGCTAGCGCCGTTGTTCGCGTCGGCCTTGTCGGCATCGTCGAGTTGTTTGAGATA
>CALKHD010000074.1 GCA_938092195.1 uncultured Flavobacteriales bacterium
AAGCACTCGGCATGCTGACCGTGCCGTTTGTCTTGCTGTCAAATCCAAAATCGGCCCCAGTTATTGTTGTTGTTGTTTTTCCACTTCGGTGGCAGGATGTCAGAGAACAAAACACGCTAACGTGCAAACCGCCTTGGCCCAAGCCAAAGCGGTCTACAAACATACAGTAAGAAGAGGCCTGTGGTTAGCGGACCAACAGCTGTTGGCGAATCATACCTTGAGCGGTCTGGATGCAAACCGTGTAGGTGCCTGTGCGCAGACCTAAGCGGTTGCCGTTGGCGGCCAACGCTCCTTGCCAAACCACGCGTCCCATGGCGTCGACCACAGTGGCAGTCGTGCCGGCGTCCACTCCAGCCACGCGCAAAAAATCGTTCTGGCCAACAGGGTTCGGGAACATGGTGATGTTGGAGGCCTGCGCCTCTGTGACACTGGTCGCCGGTGCTTCACCGAAGTACACATCGTCGAAGTAGTAGGTGGTTCCGCCCTCGACACCTTCGTCGCCAAAGCCAAAGAAGATGGCGAGCAAGTTGTGGGGGAAGCCCACCTCAATTTCTGGGGTATTGGGCAACTCGTTGCCAAAGTTCCAAGTCAAGGTCTCCCACCCTTCTTGGGAAGAATACTGAATGGTCTCCACTGCGATCGGGTTGCCGGACATCTCCGCCTTGAGAAGGATGGGCGTCCCCGCCTCGGGTGTCCAAACACGAATGCTGATTTCTAACTCTTCTTCGGTGAAAGGAATGGGGTTGGCCAGACCTGCCACCGTTCCAACGATGGTCCCTGCCCATGGCACTGCAGTGGACATTTTGACCACCTCCACAACGTTGTTTCCTGGGTTGGCGGGGTCTTCCACCACCTGCGAAGCCGCACCCCAGAAATCGTACGTCGTTTGGTCCACTCCTGGATCTTCGAAGGTGGCTGGCAAATCCAATGTGGCCAATCCGCCACTGGCGTCGACCTGCTCGATGTCGTCGAAGTAAAACGTGGACTGGTCTGTGCCGTCCCCTACATTCTCGAAGTCAAACATGAACACAAGCTTGTTGTAGATCATGGCAGGCTGCCCCACAAAGTTCCAATGCATGGTCTCCCATCCCCCTTGGGTGGTGTTCCATTGGTCCACTTCTGTTTCCGCGTCGCCTTCCAACTTGAGCTTGATGCGGACACCTTGACGTGGTGACCAAACCTTCATTTGGATGCTGGTGGCTTCCGAAAAGTCCAGGTACTCGGTCAGTTCAATCAAGGAGCCTCCCCATGGCAGACCTCCATCGCGAACAATCCTAGCCACCGTGGCACTTTCGTTCCCTGCGTCGGGTGCTGGGTTGTTCACGACCTCTGCTGTGCCCCCATCAAAATCTGTGAAGACAGAAGTGACCGTGGCCGTTTCGAAATCAAACGGCAGACCTACCTGGGCAGACGACACCGAAAAAAAACACATAAAAAAAGCCCCTGCGAGAAGGGCATCATATCGTTGAAGATGCATGGTACATAGTTACGACCCAATCCTCAATTCATGGAGCTGCATCCAACCGTCCGTGGACATTGGTGCGGATGTTGTCCCAGAAGAGGTTGAAATCGCCCACGTGCCAATTGTCACGGTGCAGCCAGCGGCCCACCAAAAACATGTGCGGTTGATCCACCCACAACACCCCTTCCGGCCTCAGTCTCGCTGTGATGCTGCCCGGGTTTTTGTTTTTGAATGACTCCCTAACCGCTCCCCTGTGCATGTCACGTTCATTGGTTTGGTCCAACGCCGTAGTCCATGAAATGGGGTGAATGGCACTCGGCGGCTCTTCTTTATAGCCCAGCCACGAAGGGACAAAGCCCGTACCGTAGCTCATCCATGAGCAGTAGCACTGTTGGTCTGTGGCGGACCCGCAGGGTTTGATTGCCTTGAAATCCGACGGATAGATGTCCATCCCGGGGATGTAAGCGGCGACCAGCCTCTCTTGCAGCGGCTGACCATCAAAGAATTCCTGAAGCAGCCAGCGCGCATGCCAACTGCCCTGGCTGTGCGCAGCAATCACAAGGGGCCGCCCCTTGTCGTGGTGATCCAAGTAATGTTGGAAAGCCGCCCGAATGTCGCTGTATGCAAGTTGAAGCGCCGCCAAACTCAAGCTGTCCTTGACGGCAAAAACGCGAATGTGAGCCTGGCGATAGCGCGGTGCAAAGACCCGGCCCGCCCCATTGAAAATCGACGCCTGATGACGCAATGGCCATTGGTCCACAGCCTCGTTTAGTGTCGCACTGTCCAATGGAGCATTCCACGCCTCTCCCTTTTCGTAAATCGTCGGGTGCAGATAAAACACATCGGCTGTTCCTGGACCCTCCGACACGCTTCTTCCCCTGGGCAAAAGATCAGCAGGGTCCGCTCGCCATGGAAGGGCCGCCCAAGCCTCCCCTTTGGAATAATCCGGCACGGCAGGAAGGGGCTCAAGTGACTCGGCATAGCGCTCCACATGCAGCCCTGATTCTACCACTGACTCGAAGCGCTTACACCCCGAAACCATCAGCATCAGCAAGGTCAACATGATAATGCCAGTCCTTTCAGTCATGCCGTAAAAATGGGCCAAATTCAAGTAAAACCCGAGCGACACAGGCCCATTCATTCCAAAGTAATGGATCTACTTCAATGCGACCTCTCGCATTCATGTGTTCAATCGGCTGGGTCCAATCAGTTTTCACCATTCTCCATTCTTGACAACCGCAAAAACCTTTCTTCTTTGCCCATTGTGGACCATGCTGCGGATATAAATTGGTGGGGTTGTATTGAACACATGAGGATTGGAATTATCAGAGAAGGAAAGGTGCCACCAGACCAGCGTGTGCCGCTGACACCGGAGCAATGCACCCAAGTGTTGGAGCGGTTTCCTTACGTGGAGCTCGTGGTACAACCCAGTCAAGTTCGACGGATCACCGATCAGGAATATGCCGACTGTGGGGTAGAACTCAACGAAGACCTCTCGGATTGCGACGTGCTCTTCGGTGTCAAGGAGGTGCCCGTGGACCAATTGATTCCGGACAAGACGTACTTCTTTTTCTCGCACACCTACAAGCTCCAGCCTTACAATGCGGGCCTGCTCAAGGCCTGCCTGGACAAGCGCATTCGCCTCATTGACTACGAATTGCTCAAGCGCCCAGATGGAAGAAGAATCATTGGCTTTGGTCGCTACGCGGGCATTGTCGGATCCTACAACGCCTTCAGAACTTTTGGCCTCCATCACGACACCTACGCGCTGCCACGGGCCATCGATTGTGCCGACCGCAAGGAAATGGAAAGCCACCTTTCCAAGGTGAAGCTGGAAGCCAACGCGAAAATCGCCTTGACCGGTCATGGGCGCGTAGGCAACGGAGCCCGAGAGATCCTAGAGGCCATGCGCATCCGTGAGGTCCACCCCGTCGATTACTTGCGCGAGGACTTTGGCGAACCCGTGTTCACGCATTTGGACTTGGAAGACTACAACCGCAGAAAATCGGATGGTGGGTTTGACTTCAAGGAGTTTTGTGATGACCCCTTAGATTACGAGAGCACCTTCATGGCCTTTGGAAGATCCACGGACCTGTTCATCGCCGGTCACTTTTGGGCGGAAGGCTCTCCTTTTCTCTACACCCGTCAAGACATCCGAGATGAGGGGTGGCGAATCTCCGTAGTGGCCGACATCAGCTGCGACATCGATGGCCCTGTGGCATCGACCTTGGAGCCAAGCACCATCGCCGACCCGATGTACGGTTACGACCCCATTTCCGAAAAGCGCGTGCCTTTTAAAACAGAAGGCAGCATTGCAGTGATGGCCGTCGACAACTTGCCATGTGAACTCCCTAGGGACGCGAGCGCAGATTTTGGAACCACACTGTTCGAACACATTGTTCCCTTGGTGGCCGAAGGTGACGCCCAAGGCATCCTCGATGGGGCTTCAGAGACCAACCTCAAAGGAGAGCTCAATCCAGCCTTTGCCTATCTGTCGGATTACGCGGGGCTCACTGGGCAATGAACCGGTAGGTCAGCGTTCCCATTTGTCTTCTCGGCGCATCGGCCTGAGACTGGAAGCGGCATTGGGTGGCGCTTTTCACCGATTCAGTTTTCAGGCATTCGCCCAAGGCTGACCCACCCTGTGGCAGGGCAGACACCACAACAGCCTCGAGAACCTCGCCGCCTGGAGCGACCGCAATCTTCAGAACAACCACCCCTCCACCCCGGCATCGATAGCCGGGAACATCCAACTTCAGGGCACCACGACCTGCCAAATCAAATTCGGCGGTGACTTGACCTTCATATCGGGCATCCCAATTCTCGTATTGATTGAGAGACTCTGAATCTTGCGCTGAATTCTGAGATGCAGCAGCAGATTCTGAGGGGCTCCTCCCCTCTGCCAATGCATCGAAGGCGGCTTGCTCAAAAGCCCTCAACTCAGCCTCAACATCGCTGGCCATTTGCGCAGCATCCACACGGGAACTTTGGGCTTCTTCGCTCCTCTGGGACTGGGCATTGGCTGAAACGTTTCGGATGTTCTGAGACATGCGCTCTTCCATCCGTTCACGCACCGCCTCCTCCATGGTCCGGGTCTCCACCTGCTCAAAGTCGACGAAATCCACAGAAGCAAACGTGCGGACCTCCGGTTCTGGCAGCCTCCCCCAATGTTCAAGAAGCCCCAAAGCCAAAACATGAACCGCTGCAGCAGCAATCGCTGCCCACCAAAAAGACCGCTCACGCCTCCCCATGGGCTGGTCCTCAGTGCTTTTGGCTTTTGATGTCATGTTTGCATCCACAAAATAAGCGGGTTCGTCATGCGTTGAAAGCACAATTCGTACCTTTATTGCATACAAACGAAGTCATGAAGCACATTTTCCTCATCGGCGCCCTCTTTTTGTTCGGCGCAACAGCCTCTGCTCAAAGCAGCTCTTGCACAGACAGCAAGTCCAAGACCGAATGCACAAAGAGCAAGTCCTCTTGCTGCCAAGGCAAAGCCGACGCAGGAAAGAGTTGCTGCTCAGCCAAGTCATCTTGCACTGACACCAAAGGCAAGAAAGGCAAGAAAGGCAAGGCCAAGAATGCTGGCAAGGAGCAAGGTAAAATGGCTGCAGCCATGAACCGCTCTGAAGAGAAGACCGAGAAGAAAGCCAAAGTGAGCCCTGCCAAGGGAAGCTGAAGCTGATCGAAATACACGCAAGAAAGGCCCGCCAAGTGCGGGCCTTCTTATTTTGCGGCGTGCGCTTTTTTCTGTCTCTTCTGATGGGGCTCTCTTTTGCTCCACTGGCCATGGCTCAATTCACCTTGGTGGAGGACGCTGTGCTTTTGGGAACAGACTGCGTTCAATTGACGCCCAACAATACAGGCCAACGCGGTGCAGCCTGGAGCGACTGCACCATTGACGTTGCTTTTCCATTCTCATTGGACCTGACCGTGAATTTGGGCTCAAACGATGGCGGTGCCGATGGCATTGCTTGGATGCTCCAACAAAATGGCCCCAACGCCGTCACCTCTGGCAATGGTGGGAACATGGGATACGGCAACTTCTCTGCAGCCCTTGGCTTCACTGAACCGCAATTCAATCCCTCGTTGATTGTGGAGTTTGACACGTGGGCCAATGGAAATGTGGGAGATCCCATTTTTGATCACGTGGCCCTGCAGCGGGACGGTACCCACAACCACAACAGTCCCGATTGCCTCGGTGGTTGCCCCCCCAACACCATCCAAGCCAGCTCAACAAACGCCAACATTGAAGACGGCGTCGACCATGACGTTCACATGGAATGGGATCCGGCCACCCAAGTGTTCATTATGACTTTCGACGGCGTGGAACGCATCAATGCCAATGTGGACTTGGTCAACGATGTCTTCGCAGGCGACAGCGAAGTCTATTGGGGGTTCACCGGCAGCACAGGCGGCGCGAGCAACAGCCAGTCTTTTTGCTTGGTGGAATTCAGCAACCCGTCTGGCATCCCGGGCCTCCTCTTGGTGCCCCAGCCCCCCTACGCCCTTTGCCCGGGAGAAACTGGCACCATCGTGGCCTCTGCAACCGGACAAACCATCACCTGGGCCTCCCTCAACTCAAGTACCATCGATGCCAGCGTGGGGACCTACGTCCTTGAGACCACCAACACCAACTGCCCTCAGTCCGAAAGCATCACCGTGGAGGCATTGCCCAACCCTGGACTGGCCTTGACTTCGGCAGAGGTCACCATTTGTGACAATTCCCCCACCGTCCTTTCGGCCACAGCCAATGCCGGCACAACGCTCGATTGGAACAACACAGGGCAACCCTCGTTGACCGTTTCGACAGCGGGAACCTACGACGTGACTGGCACCTTGGAGACCTGCTCCGAAACCCTGTCGGTGGAGGTCTTCAATCAAAACTCCCCTGAACTTTCTTTGGACCCCGGACCAGCGGTTTCCCTTTGCGAAGGAGAAACCGTCTCGGTGGTGGCGAACACCGACATCCCGGCCACCATTCAGTGGTACGTCAATGGCAATCCCCAACCGGGAAATGCCTTGGACATCACCCAAGTTGTGGATGCGGAGGTGATTGCGGAGGTCAATGGGTGCCCGGGCTCCCCCATCCTCTTGAACATCGATGTTTTGCCGCTGCCAACTGCACAACTCAGCGCCATTCCCGAGGAGTTGTGCTGGGACCAAACCGGTCTGGTGACGGCTGTCCCCAACCCCGGATCGGTCCTTTCTTCCTGGACCCTTCCCACTGGCACCACAGCACCGAATCAAGCCGGGCCTGGAGCGTACACGGCAAATTTGACGGGCGCCAATGGCTGCACCTCAAGCTCCACCTTGTTCTTGAATCAACAACCTCCGATTGCCTTCAGCCTTTCAGCACCCACAGGCGCATGCTCCGATGCCATGGTGGAATTGGAGGTCTCGGGAAACCATGAAACTGCCGTTTGGTCGACGGGGACAGAAGGCAACACCTTGTTGCTGAGTGCAGACGATGGCACAGGGCCCTTCGAAGTCACAGTGGGCATTGGGAATTGCCTGCAAACGGAACAAACCCAAATTCAATGGTGGCCGGTCCCTGAAATTGGGCCGCTGCCGGACACCGTCATTCGATGTGTCCTGGATCCGGCAGTGGAATGGACTTGGCCAGCGCAACCCCAGAGCCCCATTGGGTGGTGGGTGTGGTCGATCAACGACAATGTCACCACTGGAGGGCCACAATGGATCAATGAGGGCGACTATGTGGTGCGCGTCTTCGACAGCATGACAGGCTGCGCAGATTCAACTTCCGTCGCCGTGGATGTCTGGCCCACACTGGAGGTGACCGCCTTCCCACTTTCAGGCGTCGTTTGCTGGGATGAAACCACCGAGGTCATGGCCGAACTTAGAGGGGCGCAAGGCACCAACCCTGAAGAAATCCCCTACACCCTCTTTTGGTCAGAATCAGAGGTAACAGGACTTCAGCCGACGGTGGGTGCAGGCTTGTACCTGTTGCAAGCCGAAAACGCCTGTGGCACCGACGTCGCCGTGGTGGAAGTCACCCAAGAATACTGTGGTTGCGACATGTGGGTGCCCACAGCCTTTACCCCTGACAATGACGGAATCAACGATGGATTCAAGGTCGAATCCAACTGCCCAGAACTCGATGCATTCATGTTCCAAGTCTATGACCGTTGGGGCGAACTGGTTTGGGCCACTGACGACCCCGATGTAACGTGGATGGGAGAAGGCCTTGAGAACCCCTGGATGGACGGCCTTCATTACGTTCCCGACGGGGTCTACGGTTACCGACTGACTTGGCAGTATCAGGACATCAATGTCCCCAAAATCGAAGAGCGAAGTGGCCATTTGCACATCCTTCGCTGATTGACAACTGCACCCCTTCTTCGACACCCGACCCACGGGCCCATTATCTTCGCTCCCGCGAAAGCGACCCTGTCATGAACCCATCCCGATCTTTTGACCTCATTGTCGTTGGCGGCGGCATCATTGGTGCGGCGGCCTTCTTCAAGTTGCAGCGGCGGCACCCTGAAGCCAAGATTGCCCTTCTGGAAAAGGAAGACATCCTGAGCGACCACCAGACCGGCCACAACAGCGGCGTGATCCACAGCGGACTGTACTACCCGCCGGGCAGCCTCAAGGCCACCAATTGTGTGAAGGGACGCCACGAGTTGGTGGCTTTTGCCAAGGAGTATGGCGTGGAACACGATGTCTGCGGAAAGGTCGTGGCCGCAGCCACGGAGGATGAGCTCCCCATGCTGGAGAAAATCCACGGGCTGGGCATTCAAAACAACATCGAGGGTTTGGAGCGCCTCGAAGGCCAAGCGATTCGAGACATCGAGCCCCATGTGAAGGCCGTGGCTGGATTGTGGGTGCCCTGCACGGGCATCATAGACTTCCGAGCCGCCACCGCCAAAATGGCCGAAGTGGCCATGGGCATCCAATCAGAAAGCCGTGTTTTCACAGCTGTGGAGGCCACCGACTTCACCCAGAATACCCAGGGCGTGACCGTTCACACCCGGCAAGGCGACTTTGACGCTCGAGGACTGGTGGTGTGCGCAGGCTTGCAAGCAGACCGCCTGGCGCGCAAGGATGGAGTGGCCCTTCCGGAGCGCGTAGTGGGCTTCCGAGGCGACTATTACGAATTAGAGGACCACGCCAAACACAAGGTCCGCAACCTCATCTACCCCGTCCCGAATCCTCAGTTCCCCTTCCTTGGGGTGCACTTCACGCGGATGACCAATGGCGACATTGAATGCGGCCCCAACGCGGTGTTCACCTTCAAGCGAGAAGGCTACGGCAAGACGGACTTCAGCCTGAAAGACACAGCCGAAGCCTTGGGCTATGGCGGCACCTGGCGCCTGTTCTTCAAGAACATGTCCTTTGGAATCAACGAATACCGCCGGGCATTTTCCAAGAAGCTCTTCCTGAAGACCTTGCAGCGGCTGGTGCCCTCATTGGAAATGGACGACCTGCGCCCGGGCCGGAGCGGGGTTCGCGCGTTGCTTTTGAGGCCCGATGGCGACACAAAAGACGATTTCCGAATCATCTCCCAAGGACGCAGCGTTCACGTATTGAATGCACCCTCTCCAGCCGCAACAGCCTCATTGGCCATTGGCGACCACATTGCCAACGAAGTAGACGCTCAAGGGCTTCTGGCCTAAGGCCGACTTTTGGCCGCGTATATTCCCCAAATGGGACCTGCACTTCGCCAAAAGAAAACCTACTCTGAACGCGCCATCCAAAAAGGATGGCTGTTCTACGACTGGGCAAACTCCGCATACTTCCTGGTCATCACCACGGCGATCTTCCCCATCTTCTACACAGCCATCACCACCACGGAAGGGGCCACAGGCACCGATTCCGACCTGGTCACTTTTTTTGGACGTGAATTCATCAATACACAGCTTTACAGCTATGTGATTGGGGCGTCTTTTGTAATCGTCATTCTCGCCTCCCCCTTGCTTGCGGGCATGGCCGACTATTTGGGCCGCAAACTTCACTTCCTCAGGTTCTTCTGCTACTTGGGGGCCGCGGGGTGCATTGGCCTGTTTTGGTTTGACCCCAACCACCTGGAGTGGAGCATGTCTGCCCTGTTCATGGCCAACATCGGCGCTTGGGGCAGCTTGGGGTTCTACAACGCCTTCCTTCCAGAAATCGCCCCCACCGAAGAACAAGACTTGCTGTCGGCCAAGGGTTTTTCGTGGGGCTTTACGGGCTCAGTGTTGTTGCTCCTCCTCTGCTTGGCATTGATCATGGGCATTGGAGACCACCTCACACGCTGGGCATTCATTGCCGTGGGCATCTGGTGGGCTGGATGGTCTCAAATCACCTTTCGCAGGTTGCCCGTTCAAACCAAAGCGCGGCCCGATGGCAACCTTCTCTGGCAGGGCTTTAAGGAGCTCAGGCTGGTTGCACAACAATTGAAAGGAAAGACGCGCATCACCCGCTATTTGCTGAGCTTTTTCGTGATGAGCATGGCCGTTCAAACCATCATGCTCATGGCGAGTTCTTTTGGCATCAAAGAGGTGAAACTGGCCACCGATGAACTCATCATCGCCATCATCCTGGTGCAGGTCATCGCCATCCCTGGCGCCTTTCTCTTTAGCTGGTTGTGCCAACGCATCGGCAACGTCAAAGTGCTGCTGCTCGCCACTTGTCTGTGGACGGGCGTTTGCCTGTTTGCCTACTTCCTTGTCGATGGCTCCTTCATGTTCTTCATCGCGGCCGGCATCATTGGATTCATGATGGGTGGTACCCAAAGCGTGAACCGGTCTACCTATGCCAAAATGCTGCCCGATACAGAGGACACCACCTCGTACTTCAGTTTCTATGAAGTCCTGGAGAAATCCGGCGTGGTGATCGGCATGTTCAGCTGGGGCTACATCGAGGGCTTCACAGGCAGCATGAGAAACTCGCTTCTGGCCCTCATCGGATTTTTTGTAGTGGCCCTGATTCTGTTGGCTTCCATTCCAAAACCAGAGCCTCAGCCACAACTGACATGACCCCAATGGGGGCATTCCAGTTCAATCCACTTCAATAAAGGCTTGTTCCACCAAGCGGAACTCCACCCTTCGGTTTTTAGCGCGCCCAAGGTCATGGGCGTTGGTGGCCGTGGGCTGTTGGCTGCCATGTGCCGTGGTGCGCATCCGATCTGGGGCCACCCCAATGTCCATGAGGTACTCAAAGACCGTGTCCGCTCTCCTTTTGGACAAGACTGAATTGTATCCTTCCGGTCCCGTGGAGTCCGTGTGACCATGCACCTCCAACCGCAAGAATCGATTTCTGCGTAGCATGCCTCCCCATCGGTCCAGCTTGTCCTGGTCTTCTCTCCTCAAGGCTGCCCGATCAAAATCGAAATGCAAGGTGTCTCTTTCCAGTTCCCTGACCCGTGTGAGGGGCTCCGGAGGATCGGTCATTTCATCCTCGATTTTGCGGACCAAACAAGAGCAATCTTCTGGTCGGTCAACTGGGACTACCTCCACACCGTCAATGTAAGCGTACGCCCAATCCGTGGCATCGCTGGGAGAGTCCGCAGAAGCCGCCAAGCGGGTCACCCCTTTGGGCTGAAAATTCCCCAGGGTCAACCAACGCTCTCCCCCCTCGGCCTGAACCGCATCTGACAGCTTGACCCAGCCTTCTTTCACTTCTATAAAATGGCCGGCAGGGTTCTCCATTTGCGGCGTCACTTCAAGCAAAAAGTCACGCTCACCACGAGGGCGCGTTGGAGACAAGTGAACCCCAAATCCATCAGCAACAATGCCCGCCGTTTCTGCCGCGGACAGCCAAACTGAAATGCACACCCATTCATTGGGCGCCAATTCGCGCTTCATCTTGGCGCTTAAATATTCCCTGTAACGCCATTTGGAACGGCTGAACAAGACCAGCCCTCCGTAGGCCTCGCCTTCTAAAGCTGCCTCCTCTCCAAACCGATTTTTAGGAACCCCTGCCCGGCTGCTGCAAGACACAAAGTGGTCCGGCGTGCCCTGCGTGGGTTGATGCCATTCAGTGAGGGTCCTCAGACTTTGGTTGTTGTAGTCTCCTGGACAGAACTTCTTCTGCTCAAAGCCTCCGTCGGGAAGCAATGAGCTTCTATCCAGAACCGTTTGCGAAACCCCTGTCCCAAATAACAGCAGCCACAACCCAGAGGCCATGACCACTTTCGGAAACACAGAAGTCAAACGTCGTTTACTTAATGCGGAAAGTCACACGGCGGTTTTTCGCCCGGGCGAGTTCGGAGTCTTTCGTTGACGCTGGGTCCGAATTCTCGCTGCCCACCACGTTCAATTGACCCTCTGAAACCCCTTGAGAAACCAAGTATCGCTTGACTTGCTCAGCACGTTTCCGTCCTGTATCGGCAAACCGAGGATTGATCTTTCCTTCGGAGACCTCATCGTTGTCACAGTGTCCAATCACATCCACTGTCCAGCTGGAGTGGGTCTTCAAAATGGAAGCAAGTCGGTCCAAAGTCCCTTTGCCATCTTCGGTGAACGTGCGTTTGACAAAAGCGTAGTAGACCGCTGAGCGACCCAAAACATCCGAGTCAGACATGTCACTTGGCAAAGATGGACCACCATACACCAGGTCCGGCGCTGCGCTTGACGACTTGGAACAACTGCATTGGCTTTTGGCGTCTACCGGCACCACGCTCACATTGTCGAGGTAGTAATAGGCCTGAAGCTGCTGAACGCCCATGACATTTTTCGGCTTCTTGACTTTCTCTTCCTCAAGGTCTTTGGTTCCATTGAATCCTCCGATGGTCATGTATTCTTCTGTGCCCGTACCCAAGACAGTCCCACAAATGGTTTCCCAGCCTTCATTGAGCTGCATCACCTTATCGGTTTTGTGCTTCATCTGAGGATCTCTGGCCACAATCCCCAAATTGGGTTGGGTCTCTTTCCGATCTGAGAAATAGGCCCCGATTCCATTGACGGCATACTTGGACAAGTCGCTGAGCGAGATGTCAAAACTCACGCAGTACATCTGATTCTTGGCCAAATTTTCGGCCAACCTGACTTGGAAGTAGGTCCGAGCGAGCTTGGGGCTCTTGGTGTGGGCCCTGAAACCGGCATATCGGTTTCCATCTGACGGATCTTCATACCCGTATGCGTTGCCCGGGACCATCACCTTTTCGCTCTTCACATCGGTGCTGAACAAATCCAAAGGGGCGTCCGTGTAGGCAAACCAATCTGTGGTGATCTCCTCCAGTTGGCCGTAGTTCTTGAGGCGCTTGATGTCGCCGTTCTCAAAACTCCCATTGGGCACAAGGTTCTCATCCTGTGCTTGCAATTCAGCAGGAACAAATGGAAGAAGAAGTGCGCCTAACGCACTAATGGTGATCAAATTCCTCATGGTTTTCTTTCTCAATTGACGTTCCCATAGTGGGCACTTTGCTTGACTTCATCGATGAATGCCCTCACCCGGTCGGGATGAATGTCGGGGTACACACCATGGCCCAAGTTAGCCACGTGCTTGCCCCTTCCAAAATGCGACAACATTCGTTGTGTTGCTGCCCTCACTTCAGCTTCTGTACCATAAAGAACAGAGGGGTCCAAGTTGCCCTGAAGCACATGTTCCGGAGCCCTGTGACGCGCTTCAGCAATGGGCATGTGCCAATCCACGCCCAATGCCGGACACGACAATTCGGACAACCTGTCCATCTGCCAGCCTGCCCCTTTGGCAAATACAATGAGCGGTGCCCCTTTCACTTCATCGCAAATTCGCTTCAGCCTGGGCATGCTGTATCGCTCAAACAAATCCGCGTCCATGGCCCCTGCCCAACTGTCGAAGAGCTGCAATGCTTGCGCTCCTGCGTCCACCTGAGCATTCAGGTACAAAATGGTGGCCTCTGTGATTCGATCCAGCAGGTCCTCTGCCAAGGCAGGTTCACTCCGGAGCATTCTCCTTGCGCGGCTCCACTCCTTGCTGCCCCCACCCTCAACCATGTAACAGAAAATGGTCCATGGCGCGCCGGCAAAACCAATCAGGGGAACCCGACCATTCAATTCCTTCCGGGTCATGCGCATGGCATCCATCACGTAGCCCAAGTGTTCCTCGGGCTCCACTGCATGCAATCTTTTCAGGTCTGACGCTGAACCTATGGTCTCCGGAAACCGGGGGCCCACTTTCTCGACCAATTCATAAGGCAGCCCCATGGCCTCGGGAACCACCAAAATGTCGCTGAACAGAATGGCTGCATCGACCCCGAGCAGATCCACCGGTTGAATGGTGACTTCGCAAGCCAATTCTGGGGTTTCCACCAACTCCTTAAATCCCGACAGCCGGCTGCGAATGGCTCGGTATTCGGGCAGAATGCGTCCGGCTTGACGCATCAACCAAACCGGTGGACGGGGCGTGCTCTCTCCTGCAAGTGCACGTAAAAGGAGGTCGTTCTGAAGGCTCATCTTGGGGTCAAACAATTGGACAGGCATTGGGTTTGCAAAACCTCAATGCAGGGTCTTGAACAACGCTTCTTCCAACAAATCATAGGGAGCCACCGTGGCGTTGTTGATCCCCTTGGAGCGCGCATCGCATTCTCGGAGGTAACCAAAAATGCGGGACACCTTTTTTGCTGGGTAGTTGCGTGCAGCCCTCGCGTATTCTTTGGCTGCAAACGGATGAACCCTCAATGCCGAGGCCACCGCAGAAGG
>CALKHD010000075.1 GCA_938092195.1 uncultured Flavobacteriales bacterium
AGAATTGAGGTTGATCCTCAACAATGGCTTTCCCTTTGGTGTGGACTTACAGGCCTACTTTTTGGATGAAGACGGAGTGGTTTTGGACAGCTTGATGACTTCGTCTCTGTCTTTGTTTACCACGCCTTCTCTCACGTCCGAGGGCGTTCCATTGGCGCCCGCAGAATTTCGGCAAGACTTCTTTTTTGATTGGGAGAGGTCCAACCGTTTGAAGTTGGCAGACCGGGTGGTGGTCCAGGCTTGGTGTGCCACTGCTGACGCCAATTTGGGCGCCTTTGTTCGTCTCACAGAAGACCAAGACCTCTGGATGCAACTGGGGGCCTTGTTGTACACCCGAATTGAACTTTGACATGGATTGGATGAGAAAAGGGCTGATCGGTTTGGGGCTGTTCTTCGGAATGTGGAGCGCACACGCCCAATTGGGGCCGGTTGAATGCATGCCAGAGTGGGGACAAGCGGGATGGTCGAACCCGGCATTGCTGCACCCTTCAGGGGGCCAGTTGTGGATTGGTGGTTTGGCGGGTTCGCAAATTGGATTCAGCCATTCGGGACCAAGTGCCTATGACTTCATCAGTGCAGATGGTGCGGTCGACCCAAGCTTGATGCTGGAGCGGATGGACTCAGTGGAAACCATTGGATTTAGAGCAGAGGTGCCTCTGTTTGCGCTTTCTTTCAGAGACAAAAACCGGTTTGAGTTTAGGTTGAGAAGCCGTTTTGTAGCGGACCAGCAATTCAATTACGACCGAGACCTTTTTGCCATGGGTTGGAAAGGCAACGGTCATCCGGATTTGATCGGGCGACCGATTTCTTTTTCCGACTTTGGGTTGAATACGCAGGGTTACTTCGACCACAGCTTAAGCGTGGGCGCCATGGTCACCGAAGAAAAGTTTTGGTTGGGCTGGGGGGTCCACATTCTCAATGGAGTGGGTGCATTTCAGACGGAAACGTTTGACGCCACGTGGTACACCGATTCTGTGGATTACAGTTGGACCTTGGAGGGAGAAGCCGCCATTCAATCTGCCGGTGTCGACTTGGACTCGCTCGTGTCGAATGCCGACCCTTTGACTTACAGCGGTGGTGGATTGCCGCCGATTTTGGGCTCTGGAGTGGCTTTTGATGTTGGATTCCTCTGGCGCGTGAGCCCCAAGTTTTCTTTGGAAGGTTCCATGGAGGGCAGGGGGTCCATTCGATGGTTGAAGTCCATCAGCAAACAACAAGTGGACCCGGGTCAATTTGTGTTGCAAGGCATGGATGTGGTGGGCCTTCTGTCCAGTGCTGATTCATTGAGTCTTCCAGACTCTTTGCCGTCGATGTTCGACACTTGGGCGGGTGACATGGCGGACTCGTTGCAAGGAGCCTTCGAATTGGACAGCAAGGGCGATGAGATGCCAGCATTCAGCACGCCTGTTCAAGAAACATGGAGGTTGGGTTTTAGGATTCGCCCGTCAGAAAGCGTGGAAATCACGGGTCTGGCATACCGCCAATTTCGTTTTGACCGACGTACAGACGGGTTTTTGCTGGGCCTAACCCACCGCATCGGAACCCATGTGGCGACGCATGTCCAGGCCCAATTCCGAGACCAATCTTGGTCATTTGGAGCAGGCCTTTCTCTTCGGGGAGGCCCCTTGCGCATCGCTGCTTCTGCTCAGAATGTTCCAGGCCTCCTTTATCCGTTGGAATCAGGCCATTGGCAAGGCCAATTCGGAATCGGTTTTGAGATGGGCTACAAAAAGGAGAAGCAAAAACGCCGCAAATCTGGACAGCCTGCAACGGGTAAGGGCATGTGGCACTGACCGCACTTGATCTCCAAAGTCTGCATGTCCAAAGAGACTGCGGCTTGCTCGCAGAGGCCTGCGGTGTGGAGGACGTTAAATCTTGAGACCCAAGTCAGCGAAGAGCTGACCGAGGGAACGGTCTTTTGGGTTGTGCAAAGTGGCTTGCCACCCGACATGAATGGCCCCAACCACATTGGACTCTGTATCGTCGATGAACAAGGTGCCGCTGGCATCTAGGTCGAGTTCTTTGGCCAATGTCAAATAGGCTTTGGCATCCGGCTTGCGCTGTCCCAAGCGGTGGCTGTATATGATTTGGCGAAAAGCGTTTGAGAAATCGCGCCCGAGGTTATCTAAGATTTGACGCTCGAAGAATTGAGCGTGTATGGCGTTCGTGTTGCTGAACAGCACCAAATCAAATTGGCTTTTCAAGGCCATTAGCACTGGCATGATGTCGGACCGCAACCCGATCAAAACGGAATTCCAGGCTTTTTTGACGTCGTCCAATGAGGTTCCAGGGTTGCATCGGCTTTGCAAGGCCTGAAGGAACATGTTGTCGGAAATCCGTCCACATTCCAAGTCGTCCATGATGGGGTATTGATGCCCATGGGCAAACCACTTTTGGAAGTCGGTGAAGCCCAAGTCAAAAAATGCCTTGGCGGGAGCAGCATGGTCAATTTCATACAGGACACCTCCAAAGTCGAGAACCACATGACGAATCGGAGTCCAGTCGATTGGCAATATGGTCTTCGACATTGCCCTCGTATTTAAAATTTGAGCACCCAAGCCTGGTCAAATCCGTGACGTGACCGAATCGCTCTTTGAAATTGAGAGGCGTCTTGGGGGTTGTTGAAGCATCCAGCGGATACGCGCTGCATTCCGCTGGGTCCGGGCAGAATGGATGCGGTGTAGCCCAAGGCTTCAAATCGCCGGGCCAAACGTGCTGCTTTCGCTGCTTCACCGAATGTGCCTGCGATCACATGGTGGGTACAGCCGCTGGAAATGGATTGCGGTACAGGGATCGGCATGGTGGCCTCGTCGCTTGAATTGGGGGCGAGGTCGGGAACGCCGGCTTGGACAAAAGGAAGCTCTGCAGATTCTGATGTCTCTGGAAATCGAATGTCTTCTCCTTCAATTCGCGGCGCGAAATGGGCGGGTTCCGATGTTCCGGAAAGGTTCAAAAGGCTGAACCCTGTGTTGTTTTGATGGCTCCATAGCAGGGAACCAGCCACCATCATGGGAAAGGCCAAAACAGCGGCGATTTTGAGCAGTTGCTGTCCAAAGGGACTTTTGATCACCTCGGTGTCCGCCTCTGTAACAGGAACGACCTTGGGTCCTTGACCCGCATCGGTTGTTACACTGGCAGTCTCTTCCTTCTTCAAATCCGGCCAAGGAATGCGACCCAATCCGGGAGAGGCGTATCGCTCGCCAAGGCGGGGTTCGGGAGCAAAGCCCAGTTGCCCGTCCTCCTGGAGGAAAAGCCTGCCCAAGCCAGGCAATTCGGTGTGGTGACCGCCTTTGGCCTTGGCCATGAGGGCCTGAACCTCTTGATCGATCAAGAGCGTGGCTGCATCGGTTGAGCACCCTGTGGCCCTTCGAATTTCTTGTTCGAGCAAGCCGTCACGAACCGTCAACTTTGGATTGAAGACGACATCTCTTCCCGGAGGAATCCATTCGCCTTTGTCCGAATCGAATCGGGCAGATACAGGATGAGCCAAGAATCCACCAAGCCCTGGAATGACCAAACAATCGTGGTCATGCAGGAGGAGCGGCATGGCATTTACCAAAAAATCCGTGGTGGATTGATTGTGCATAATGATGTGAAAGTAATGGTCAGCACCTCTACTGTGGCACCATTTTCTAATTTCAAGTCCACTTTGGCTGTTGGGCGTACCATTTTCTGACCCTTTCTAAGTCCGCCAAAGTGTCCACGGAGCCGGGGCCAGATTCACTTTGAACGTTGACCATACCGATGGTCACACCCGCCTCGACCCACCGCAGCTGTTCCAGCTTTTCGAGGGTTTCGAGGCGGCCAACTGGAAGGGCCGCACAATGGGCAAGCATGTTCGGCGCAAAGCCATAAATGCCCATGTGCGCAAAATGAGGCCCACCGTAGGGGATGGGGCTCCTGGAGAAATACAAGGCGCGATGGGATTCATTGGTGGCCACTTTGACCCTTTCCGGTCGATTGGCTTCCTCATCAGTTGCGGGACGCATGGCAGAGACAACATCGGTGAGCCCCGACTCCAGAGCGGTGCAAATGGCCGAAATGTGGTCGGGCTCTGGGAAAGGTTCGTCGCCTTGGAGGTTGATGACGGCTCCTT
>CALKHD010000076.1 GCA_938092195.1 uncultured Flavobacteriales bacterium
GCTACTCTACCTTACGATATTTCAAAATTGGCGGAAGAAAATGGTGGAAAAGACATCATCAAAGGAACACCCATGGGGAATTCTTTGCTTGTGGACTTTGGAATTCAAGCCATAAGCGAAGAAGAATTGGGCTCGGATGGCGTTCCTGATGTCCTCGCTTTGTCATTCAGCAGCACGGACTATGTGGGGCACAAGTTTGGCGCCCATGCCATGGAAACAGAAGACACCTATTTGCGCCTTGATGCAGACCTGGGCCGGTTGTTTGATGCACTGGACGACGAGGTAGGCCAAGGCCAATGGCTAGCCTTTCTGACGGCAGACCACGGCGCAGTGACGGTTCCAGGCATTGAAAAGTCCCGAGGACTGCCCGTAGGCTACTGGAATCCCGAGCCAATGAAAGCCCGGGTTGACAGCGCCCTGCTCGCCCGATATGAGCGCTCCGATTTGATTCTGAAGTACGAAAACGATCAGTTCTTTCTAAACCGACCCGCCATCCATAAAGCCCAACTGAACGCCCAAGACATGGCCCGATTTGTGGCCCACGTTGCAGAACAATTCGAAGAAGTCCAGCGCACACTGACAGCGCAAGACTTGCGCTCCTCCAGTTTTAGCGAAGGCGCCGAAGCCAATGTGCAAAGGGGATGGCACGCCAAAGCCTCCGGCGACATTGTGGTCATGCTCAAGCCAGGATTTTTAGAATACAGCAGAACTGGAACCAGCCATGGCAGTCCCTACGCATACGACACCCACGTTCCATTCCTGATTATGGGCACAGGCATTCCGGAAGGCCAACGGTCCTACCGCAGGACAGCCATTCGGGACATCGCTCCTACCCTGTCTGCACTCCTTGGCTTTCCAAGACCCAGCGCCACCACGGGGCAGCCCATGTTGGACCTCTTTGACAAATGAGCACTCCTTGCCCCATTCACCACCGCATTGAACGCGACGGACGACACGAACTTCTGATCACGACCACGTTCTATGACGGATGTTCTGAAGTGCACATTCCGATGTGGCGACCAGGGCGTTATGAGCGGGGCGACTTTGGCCAGCGCATTCGCCAGATGGAACAGCTTGTCCATGGCTCTTGGGTGCCCTTGTCCAAAACAGCCTTGCACATTTGGCGTTGCCATCAAGAATCCGCAAGGCAGAAAGTTCAAGTCCGCTTCCGATATACAGCCTGCCGGCTTGATGCAGGCAACACATGGTCAGATGACTCACTCCTTTATGTGAATCCGGTCAACCTGCTCCCCCACCATCCTGCTTTGGCGGAGCAGAACATGGAAATTCTGCTGGCCGATGTCCCCAATGATTGGTCCATCGCCACTGCCTTGGACCACAAGTCCACCACTGATGGCCCTGTGCTACTGGCAGAAGGAACGCAGCACGTGATGGACAGCCCTTGGATCGCCGCCCCCGCCAGCGATTTGTGGCACGATGATTACACCCTCGACGGACACACCTTCCACGTCCATGTTTGGGGCCAGCGCCATTTCGATGAGCATGCTTTTGTGCAGGCCCACGCGCAATTCACGGAGTGTCAGCTCAAGGCATTCGGCTGGCTGCCCTGCTCGGACTATCATTTCCTGTACCTGTTCCCCGAATTCCAAGCCCGCCATGGTGTGGAACACGAAGCATCCACTGTCATTGCTTGGGGGCCCTCCCAGCAGTTGACACACGATGAAAATGGCCCATCGCCTGGAATGGAAGAGGTGATTGACATCGCGAGCCATGAATTGGTGCACACGTGGAACGTGAAGTGGTTGCGGCCATCCGAATGGATGCCCTACAATTTTGGGGAACCCAGCCCGAGCCGCCTCGGCTACGTCGCAGAAGGGGTCACGACTTATTTGGGAGACCTGTTCTTACTTGAGTCTGGGGTGATTGACATGTCGGGGTGGCTTCGGCGGTTCGAGAAACTGCTGACCCGTCACCTTTGGAATCCAGGCCGCCTGAGCACCTCAGTTGCCGACAGCAGCTTCGACACTTGGTTGGACGGCTATGGCCTGGGCATTCCGCACCGCAGGGGCAACATATACGTGGAAGGCGCTGTCCTGGCTTTCTTGTGTGATGTCGCACTGAACCGCGCTGGTGGAGGGTGGCTGGTCGATGCAGTGGCGGAACTGGCAAGCCCCAATGGCAACCGCAGCTTAGACGAAGACACTTGGTGGTCCACACTCGCCCGCAGAGCAAGCGCACGTGGTCCTGAAGGCGCCCAAGACATCTTGGACCTGCGAATCGCACATTGTGACGGCACCAATGACACCTGGCCTGCACTGGTGGACGCCCTTCTGCATCAAGGAATTCAAGCAACCCTGACAGCACATTCGGACCCCTTGGCCCGCTGCGGCGCCCTCTGCGGAAAAGGACGCGAAGGCCGGAAAGAAGTGAAAGTCTGCTGGCCCAACAGTCCGGCATGGAAAGTGGGCATGCGACAAGGCGATGTCGTTTCTTCCCACAAGGAGAACGGCGATCAATTGCAAATCTCTTGGCTCAGAGACACCATACATCCCGAAGAAAACAGCATCGCCATGCCCTCTGACACGGGATATTTCTCTCGCCCAAGCTTGGAAGTCCTTCCCGGGTGAAGCACCTTGCCCTCACTGAACTGAAATTTTCCACCGCATGGCTGTGATCTTCAACATCCAAAGACAAGAAGCATACTCACGCAAGGAATTGCTGCTCCGCAGTCTTTTCGGCTTTTTCTACTTGGTACTTCCGCACTCGATTGCACTCTTCTTTATGGGCGCATTGGGCAGCCTGCTGTTGTTTCTCACATTCTGGTCCATACTGTTCACCGGGCGTTACCCCCGCGCTTGGTTTGACATCCAACTCGGTATACTCCGTTGGAATGCCAGGCTCAATGCATCCATATTTAACTGTATGGATGGCTACCCTGCCTTTGGATTGTCAGCACAACACCCTCAACTTCAACTGGATGTGTCCTATCCCGAGACCGTCTCCCGCAGCCACGTGCTCTTGGTCGGCTTGATCGGCCCCTTTCTCATGATCCCACACTTGTTCATTTTGCCCATTCGCGGCATGTGGGTTCTCTTCTTGAATTTCCTGGCTTTCTGGTCCATCCTGTTCACCAAGCGTTACCCAGAACGCTGGTTCAATTGGTTCGTGGAGCAAATGCGGTGGGATACACGGATTAC
>CALKHD010000077.1 GCA_938092195.1 uncultured Flavobacteriales bacterium
TCACAACCCTGCCCTATGAAGTTCTTCATCGACACCGCCAACCTCGATCAAATCCGCGAAGCCCAAGCCTTGGGTGTCCTCGACGGAGTGACCACCAACCCTAGCCTGATGGCCAAGGAAGGCATTTCAGAGCCCAGCGCGGTGCTGCAGCACTACGTGGACATTTGCAACATTGTCGATGGAGATGTCAGTGCCGAGGTGATCGGCACCCGCTTCGAAGACATGGTCAAGGAAGGAGAGTCCCTTGCGGCCCTGCACGACAACATTGTGGTCAAGGTTCCCATGATTGAGGACGGTGTGAAGGCACTGCGTTACTTCTCCGACAAGGGCATCAGGACCAACTGCACGCTCGTGTTTTCTGCGGGACAGGCATTGCTGGCTGCCAAGGCTGGAGCAAGCTACGTGAGTCCCTTTATTGGTCGTTTGGACGACATCTCCACCGATGGCTTACAGCTGATCGAGCAGATTCGTGGCATCTACGACAACTACATGTTCGAGACGGAGATTTTGGCGGCCTCCGTTCGCCACACCATGCACGTTATTGAGTGTGCTCAAATTGGTGCAGATGTCATGACAGGGCCCTTGAGTGCGATCAAAGGCTTGCTCAAGCATCCTTTGACGGACAGCGGGCTGGCTAAGTTTTTGGCTGACCATGCAAAAGCGGCCAGCAGCATTCCAGCCTAAGGCCAAAAAATTGCAGTGCCTTCGTTGAAGCCAAGGCAACCTGAGAGCCCGCGGTGTAGTTACTTTTGCAGTATGCGACTGGCCCTGCTTTTTTTGTTTGCATTGTTGTTTGCCCAATGGACTGGGCAGGCACAGCCGGTCTGCACATTCGTGGGAGACGCAGAAGCGTTGGGTGACGATTGTTACCAGATCACCGATGACAACGACTGGGAGCTGGGAGCGGTTTGGTTCAACGACCAAATCGACTTGTCCATTCCTTTTTCCATCGATGTGGAATTGAACCTTGGCGACACCGATGCCGACGGCGCAGACGGCGTGGTCTTTGTCCTTCAGTCTGTGGGTCCTTTTGCCATTGGTCTGGATGGGGGTGGCCTAGGTTTTGAGGGCTTCAATCCGAGTTTTGGAGTTGAAATCGACACCTGGCAGAACATCGACGTTGGAGATCCTGTGGCCGACCATGTCGCGTTTCATCGGGATGGGTTGAACTGGCACAACGCCCCTTATTTCAATTTGGCTGGACCCGTGTCGGCCAGAACAGATGGAGCCAACATCGAAGACGGACAACCGCACCGATTCAAATTGACTTGGGACCCCGCCACCACTTTGATTGAACTGTTTTTTGACTGTGAGCTGCGGTTGTCGCTGAACATGGACATTGCGGACGAGATTTTCAATGGGCAAAACCAGTTGTGGTGGGGCTTTACAGGTTCGACTGGAGGTTCGAGCAATGAGCAAGTGGCCTGCATCACTTCGGCTTCGGTGGGCCTTCCGCCGACCCACGAAATCTGTGAGGGAGGGTCGGTTGAGTTGGCCTTGCAGGCGGAGGAGGGCACCGTTTCATGGTCTCCATTGGATGGCCTGTCTTCTCCAAACATGGCAGTGACGTTGGCGGCTCCAGCGGCCACAACAACCTACACGGCGACTTGGACAGACCTCTGTGGGGAGACATTGACCGCCGAAACAGAAGTCGAAGTATTTGATGTTCCAGAGCCGGCATTGCCAGACTCAGCGGCCCTTTGTTCGGGAGAAGAAGTGGTGTTGGAGGCCCAAGTGCCTGCCGATTTGTCTTCTGTGGTTTGGACCGACGGAACCCTTTCCGCCAATTGGACGGGTTCAGATGAAGGTTGGCAAGCAGTGGTGGTGGAAGCCTCGAGTGGATGCCAAGGCACGGACAGCACCTATGTGACGGCCTTGGAGCCGGTGGCTTGGGCTTGGCCAGAGGTGGGGCCCTTGTGCCTAGGGCAGGATTCCATCATTCCTTGGCCGCCCAGTGCCGAAGACTGGTTGGTGGAAGGCGTTCCCATGCCAGGAGGATGGGAAGTGGAGCCAGGACAGTTTGCCATTCAGGCCACCGACGTGGCCACGGGGTGCCCATTGGACACAGTGGTTGAGATCGATGCAGTCAACATCGAGCCATCCAACCTTCCGGGGTTGTTGGAACTGTGTGAAGGACAGTCGGGGACATTGGAATTGACCGTGGACGGTGCCTCTTCTGTCAGCTGGAGTCCAGCAGGTGGTTTGAGCAGCACCACAGAGGAGCAGCCCGAGGCCTCACCTTCAGAAAGCACCTTGTATACAGCCACCGTTCAAGATCTGTGTGGGGTTGAGTCTGATCTGGCCATTCAAGTGGAGGTATATGTGCCTCCAACTTTGACGCTGCCAGATACATTGACTTTGTGCCCCGGAGCTTTGGCCACGATCAGCATCGAGCCATTGGTGGGTTTCCCCAGCCCGCAATGGTCAGATGGGAGTTCTGGTTGGGATTGGATCGGAGATGAGCCGGGTTGGCAAAGCGTCCTTGTGTCGGCCCTTCCGGGTTGTGACGGGGCGGACAGCTCCTTCATTGGCAACGCCCAGGGAACGGCGCCAACGTTCAACGTAGATCCATTGTGTCCGGGAGAATTTGCGTTCATCCCCTTCCCCGACGGATGGGAAGGTTGGACAGTGGACGGACAGCCAGAACCAGCAGGCGGGCTAACCGTGTTGGAACCCGGCGTTTATTTCGCCCAATCCGTGGATTCGGAAACAGGTTGTGAATTCGCATCGACCATTGTAGTTCCCACCGGAGCGCTGCCTCAATTGGGCCTGCCGGAATTGATGGAGTTCTGTCCAGACCAAGTGGTGTTTCTGGAAACAGGGGTCCCAGATCCAGTGGTGTGGAATGATGGGGAAACCGGACCGAGCCGCCAGGTGAATGAGGCGGGTCTGTATGTGGCCACCCACACCACAGACTGTGGATCTGTCACAGACTCTGTTTCTGTGGTCGAAATTCCCTGCGGATGCACCGTGTTTGCTCCGAGCGCATTCACGCCAGACGGAGACCTGATTAACGATGCTTGGAGGCCTGTTTTTGATTGCGAGCCCAAGGAGTATGACTTGAAAATATTTGACCGTTGGGGGGGTGTGGTTTGGGCAACAGCCAACCCTGAAGAATATTGGACGGGTGGTTACCGAGAGGACAACCGTCCCTTGGACGAAAAGCTATTCTATGTCAAGGATGGGGTCTACGCTTTTCAGGTCACCTATCGTGACCCGACTTCGCTGGTGAGAAAAATTCTGAGGAA
>CALKHD010000078.1 GCA_938092195.1 uncultured Flavobacteriales bacterium
TTGCCGGTTCCAGTTTGTGCGATGCCAATGACGTCTTTCCCCTCTGTAGATGGGGGGATGGCCAGCGATTGGATGGGTGTGGCCAATTCGAATCCCATGGCGTCTAGACCGTCTTGGACGGCATCGCACAAGGGCAATTCCCTAAAAGGAATTTTTTTGGGTTCTTCGGAGGCGCCTTCCTCCGGTGATTCTTCATTCGCGTCCCCTGTCGGCGCATCCGGCGCCTTGGCTTCTTGGTTGCCCTCAGTGGGCTGGGACGCATCTTGGTGTGCCAACTCTTCGTCGGCGCTGTGCGTGTCAATCATAAATCAATGGGTTCACTTTTTCAGCGAACGCCTCAAAGGTCGGACATTCGCAACGGGCAGACACCATCGGTCCTAATATTGAATGAAAATGCAACTTTGCCGCAATTGAGCGGTTCTACGTAAGATGACAGTCTTGATACGTCATGCGTTCAAAAGGTTGCCCCAGCTATTGTTGGGTCTGCTGACGATGTTCTCTCTTTCTGCAGGAGCCACTCACATCGTAGGTGGAGAGATCAGTTACGAGGATTTGGGGGGTGGCAATTACCGAGTCAGACTTGTGGTTTATCGAGATTGTGGGCCCACCAATCAAAATGGCACGGGTTTCGACGATGCAGCATCTGTGGGTGTTTTCAATTCTGCAGGGCAGCTGGTTGACATTCTGAACATTCCTTTGTCCTTTCAAAACGTCGATGAAATCCCCGTTTCATTGGAAAATCCTTGTGGGACACCCCCGGCTTCGGTTTGCGTGGAACAGGCGGTTTATGAGCAGGTCGTCGACATTGGTGAGTCTGCCACCGGATTCACGCTCAGTTATCAGCGGTGCTGCCGGAATCCATCCATCATCAATTTGAACAACCCGGACGATGCGGGGGCAACCTTCACCACACAGATTCCGGGAACGCTACAGACGACAGAGGACAATAGTAGCCCAGTTTGGAACAGCCTCCCGCCAGTGGCCCTCTGTGCCGGGTTCGAGTTCTTTTTCGACCACAGCGCCACCGACTTGGATGGGGACAGTTTGGCTTACACGTTGTGTTCTCCCCTCTTTGGAGGAACCCCCAATCAACCAGCGCCGAATCCCCCCAATGGACCTCCATATACCCCGGTCAATTGGGCTCCTGGATATTCTGCCACTTACCCTTTGGATGCCAACCCAGCTTTCACCATCGATCCGGTCTCAGGCTTTCTTACTGGGACGCCCACCACGGCAGGTCAATATGTGATTGGAATTTGCGTAGAGGAGTGGAGAGACGGTTCATTGCTCAGCACGTCCAACCGTGACTTCCAATTCAATGTCACTGTTTGCGACCCGAACATCACATCGCTGGTGGCCAATCAAACTGGTGAGCAGCTGTGCATTGGAGAAACATTGGAGTTCCAGCAGTTTTCCATCAATGCCACTTTCTTCTTGTGGGACTTTGGTGTGGATGGCATCGAAAGTGACACTTCGATTTTGGAGAACCCCACGTTCACCTTCCCCGAACCTGGTGTGTATGATGTGCTTCTGATTGCCAATCCTGGGTGGCCATGCGCGGACTCCAGTTCTTCGATTTATGAGGTTTTCGCGCCCGTGGAACCCACGCTTGAAGTGGTGGGCTTTGATTGTTCGTCAGGCACCCCTGTGTTTGACTTTGGGACCGACGAGGCCTATCCAGATGCCACGTTCAATTGGGACTTTGGTGATTTAGCTTCCACCGGGCTGAGTGACCTGGCGGCGCCAGGTGGCATTGGCTTTGACCAAATCGAGGATGTAGAAGCAGAGCTGACCATTGTGCAGAACGGATGCATTGGCAGCGGCGTTTTGGATTGGACACCTCCCCCACCGCCGGTGGCCGCCATTGTGCCACAAGAGGATTTTTGTACCGGGTTTTCATTGACATTCGAGAACAACAGTGAGGATGCTACTTCCTACGTCTGGGAATTTGGTGAGGCCGGCAACCTTGATGTGAGTTTTGATGCGTTCCCCACATGGACGTATGATGGCCCAGGAACCTTTGAGGTAGAGCTGATTGCTCAAGCAGATTTTCAATGTCCAGACACCACCTCAGAGGTCTTTGAAGTGGCTTGGCTCTTGGAGCCATTTTTCGAAACGCCTGCACCAGAATGTTTTGAGGAGCACAGCTTCAATTTTGAGGCCATTGGGGTAACCGACCCAAGCGCTACGTTCAGTTGGGATGTCTCGCCGGGAACCGCTTCACTTCAGGCGGGGGCAGTGTTGCAAGGGGTGTCTTATCCAGAGCCAGGCATTTACACTGTGGAGGTGACGGTCACGGCCGAAGGTTGTGAGCGAGATTTTGATGCGGAGGTGGAGGTTTTGTTCGATCCCAGCATCGGATTCACGGGCGGCCCCACGTCAGGGTGTCCCCCATTGCCTGTCAGTTTTGAGAACTTCTCTCAAACCGAAACGGCGGCCGGTTACACCTGGTATTTTGGTGATGGGAGCACGTCCTCATTGGCCACACCTACCCATGTTTATGAGGTGCCTGGCACCTACACGGTTACCCTGGAAATGTCCACCACGGGTTTTTGTGTTCAGGAATTGGCAGAAACGAAAACGGCCCTGATTGAGGTCCATCCAGAACCCACGTCCGGTTTCAGCATTGAGCCCACCATTGTCGATATTCTGGAGCCTTATGTAGAGGTTGAGGACCTGAGCACAGGAGCTGTACAGCACTTCTACAACTTTGGAGATGGAGGGTCCAGCGATCAGCCCAGTCCCAGCTATGTTTTCCAAGGGGCGGGTGTATTCAATGTCACGCAAACGGTGATCAATGAATTTGGATGCACCGATGTGGCCCAAGGGGAAATTGGTGTCAATGGCACCTTGTTTTATGCGCCCAACAGTTTCTCGCCCAACAACGATGGTGTGAATGACGCTTGGCAACCTGTGACCACTGGTACTGCCGCTTACGAGTGTTCGGTCTACAACCGCTGGGGTGAGGTGGTGTTTATGACCTCTGACCCGTCTGCTGTTTGGCAAGGAGAAGTGAATGGAGGGGGGCATTTTGCCCCAGATGGGATGTACTTGTACCAAGTCTACTTGGAGGACCAGTTGCGGATTCCTTTCACTTACACAGGCCAGATTCAGCTATTTCGATAGAATGAGCATCGGATTGTCTTAACTTTTGCTCCAACAAACTGGAGACATGAGCGGCGATCGCAATCAAGATTGGGGACGGAACGACCGAAGAGAGGAAGACGTCCATACCATTTCGGTGAAGGCTGGTAAGCGCACCTATTTTTTCGACATTCGAGCCACGCGAGCGAAGGACCTTTACCTCACCATTACGGAGAGCAAGCGTCAAAATCATTCTTCTGGTGAAGTGACCTACAGCAAGCACAAGCTGTTCCTCTACAAAGAGGATTTCGAGAAATTTCACGATGGTCTCCGCGATTCCCTCGAGAAAATCGGTGAGTTGCAGGGGACTGGAGATTTTCAATCTGGGGACCACAATGGCCCTCGCCGAACTGAAGGTCAAAGCGACGGTGAATCCGACGTTCGTTTCGAAGACCTCTGAGCCACAGCACCTTGGCGGAACGGGGGTTCCGTGTGGATAATTCATCCTGAACTTCGGGGTGTTGCTCGGCTATATTTGAGCGACACGTCCATGCGACTCCATTATTACGGACACAGCTGTTTTGCGCTTGAGACCCACGGTCTGATGGTGCTTGTTGATCCTTTCATTCGCTCCAACCCTTTGGCGAAAGAAGTGGACGTCGACGCCTTGCGTCCCACCCACATCTTGATCACCCATGGCCACGAAGACCATGTGGCCGATGCGGAGTTCTTGGCCAAGTCGTCGGGTGCAGAATTGATTGCCCCGTACGAAGTGGCGAATTGGTTCGTTGAAAAAGGTGTGGAACACGTGCGCGCCATCAATCCAGGGGCTGTCTTTGCCCTAAAAGGAACATCCTCCGATATCAATGTTCGGGTCGTGGGTGCGGTGCATTCGTCTACGTTGCCAGATGGTCAGCCTGGTGGTGTCGCCTGCGGCTATTTGTTGGAGGATTCAGACCTCAGGATTTATCATGCTGGAGACACCTCGTTGCATGCAGACATGGCCATGATTGGAAGGCTTTGGCCGCCCGATGTGGCCATCCTCCCCATTGGCGGAACGTTCACCATGGGTTGGACAGATGTTCCCGCAGCCATGGACATGTTGGACTGCCAGTTGGTGGTTGGCATGCATTACAATACTTTTCCTCCCATCGAAATTGATCGGGAGGCCGCTGTCCGCAATGTTTTAGCTGCGGGTGGTCAACTTCATTTACCCGGCATTGCAGAAGTGCTGGACATTCCTTTTTGAACATGGGTAAAATCATCGCCATCGCAAACCAAAAAGGCGGAGTGGGCAAAACCACCACTGCCATCAACCTGGGCGCAAGCTTGGGTGCCCTCGAGTACAAAACATTGCTTGTGGATGCAGATCCACAGGCCAACAGCACGTCTGGAGTTGGTGTCAATCCTAAATCCGTGGAGAAGGGAACCTACCAGTGTCTGATTGCACAGGAGGATGCCCGAACTGCGATTGTGGAAACGGGCAACCCGAACCTGTGGTTGATTCCATCCCACATCGATTTGGTGGGTGCCGAGATTGAGCTGATTGGGGAAGCTGAGCGCGAGCAACGTCTGAAGAAAGCATTGGCCCCCCTCCAAGATGACTTTGACTTCATTTTGATTGACTGCAGCCCCTCTTTGGGCCTCATCACACTGAATGCACTCTCTGCAGCTGACAGCGTGGTGATTCCTGTCCAATGCGAATACTTTGCTTTGGAAGGCCTGGGCAAGTTGCTGAACACCATCAAAATTGTGCAAAGCGGTTTGAATCCGGACTTGTCCATCGAAGGCATCCTGTTGACCATGTATGACACCCGACTCAGGTTGTCCAACCAAGTGGTCGAGGAGGTTCGCATGCACTTCAGGGACTTGGTGTTTGACACCTTGATCCACAGAAACACCAGGCTGGGAGAAGCGCCTAGCCACGGTGAGACCATTGTGATGCACGATGCCACGTGCAAAGGCGCGATCAACTACTTGAATTTGGCCCGTGAAATTCTTCAAAAGAACGACCTCACCAAAGTGCCAAACTCCGAGAAGTTTTTGGATGAGGCAGGCAGTTTGCCTTCTGAAGGTGCAGGGGTCCAGCCAGAATTGAACTGAGCGGCGACTGATGTCTAAAAAGGGAAACAAAAAGCCGGCTTTAGGTCGAGGGCTCGGTGCCCTTTTGGAGGCCCAACAAGCCAGCCAAGGACAAGGGTCAGAGGTCAAGCGGCCTGGGAAAAAGACAGTGGGTATTGACGATGCCGCGGTTGACATGGCAGGTCGTGTGGCCTTGTTGCCCATCAGTGCCATTGAAGCCAACCCCGATCAGCCTAGGCGAACGTTTGAGCCTTTTGCGCTCAATGAACTTGCGGACAGCATCCGAACATTGGGCATCATTCAGCCTTTGACTGTCCGGAGGATGAGTGCGGCTCGGTATCAATTGATTTCCGGAGAACGCCGTTTTCGGGCGTCTCAATTGGCAGGACTGGACAAGGTTCCGGCTTATGTGCGAGAGGCCAACGACCAGGAAATGCTGGAGATGGCACTCGTTGAGAACATCCAGCGAGAGGACCTCGATGCGATTGAGGTGGCCATCAGCTTCCGGCGTTTGATGGAAGAGTGCGCCTTGACCCAAGAAGAGTTGGCCTCGCGGGTTGGAAAACAACGGTCTACGGTGTCCAACTACATCCGTTTGTTGGGTTTGCCAGCGGGGGTTCAACAGTCCGTTGCAGCGGGCCATTTGAGTTTTGGCCATGCCCGTGTTTTGGCGGGGCTTCAAGAGCCGAAGAATCAAAAGGCCCTTTACCGGCGCATTTTGGACAAGGGCTTGAACGTTCGGCAAACTGAACGAGAGGCCAGTGAGCTTGTGGGCAGAAAGCCATCGCGCAAATCTGGAGCCGCAGCATTGAGCCTTCAAATGCAAACCATGCGGGCGCATTTGCGCAATCGCTTTTCGGGGCGCTCCTTGGACGTCAAGGCCAAAGGTGATGGTGCGGGAAGGATCGAGCTCTATTTCCAGGACGCCGAAGATTTGCAACAGCTCTTGGACGAATTGGACGCGCGTTGAGGGCTTCGTTGGCCTTGGTGCTTGGGTTGTTGTTGGCCTTGACTGCGCTGGCTCAAGATGAAGCTGAGCTGGCTCGAATTTCAAGAACCACCTGGCACAGTGCGGCGGTTCCCGGTTGGGGACAAATCAACAATGGCAAGTGGTGGAAGGTGCCCATTGTGTATGGCGCGTTGGGGGTCAGTGCACACTTCATTCAAACCGAAGGCTCGCTCTACAAAGGGTATCGAGATGGATACCTGGCCATGACAGATGGAGACCCCACCACCGTGTATGTGACCCCATTCGATGAGTCAGGCGTTCGCGAACGCCGTGATTTTCACCGTGCCAATTTGGAACAAAGCGTGTTGACCCTCGTTCTGATTTGGGGGGCTCAAATCGTGGATGCCCATGTGGATGCTCACCTGCTTGGTTTTGATGTCTCGGAGGACTTGGGCTACATGCCTGGGGTGGGAACCACCATGGGAATTCGATTGAGCCGTCCCCTGGGAACGAGCAAGACTCGCCGGGTCAACCTTTCAGCCAAATGAACACCTCCTCCCCTTCGCTTGTCTCCCCTCCTCTGCGCGTGCTCATCATCGGTCGCGGTCGCATGGGACAGATGGTTCGCGAGCAAGCAGAGCGTCGAGGCCATACTGTGGTGGACCTCTGGGGCCGAAAGGAGCTCCAGAAAGGGCTTTGGCCCGAGGTGGATGTGGCGATTGATTTTACTTTGCCTGAATCGGCACTGGAAGTGTTCGCCGCTTGTCGCGATCAGGGCGTCCCATTGGTGAGTGGAACCACGGGCTGGGAATCCCACAGGGACATGGTGGAGCAACAGGTCCGCGAGGGTGGCCATCGGTTTTTGTGGTCCCCCAATTTCTCAGTGGGTGTGCATTTGTTCCGACGGGCATTGGCTCAGGTTCAAAAAGAGCTGCAAGGGCATGAATTTTCGGTCCGTGTGGATGAAGTTCATCACACAGGAAAGAAGGACGCGCCCAGCGGAACAGCCATCGCCTTGGCCCAAGATTTAAAAAACAGCGGGGCGTCCCACATCGAAGTGGGGGCCTCACGTTTGCCTGGGGTGCCTGGAACCCACACAGTTTCTTGGGACAGCCAGGTGGACCGATTGGTTTTGGAGCACTCGGCCAAGGACCGGTCAGGCTTTGGATGTGGTGCGGTTCAAGCGGCTGAATGGTTGGTTGCCCACGATGGTCCGTTCAACAAGATTTTGGGGATGGAGGACGTTTGGGGCTGATATTGCACATGGTTTTGCGACGAAACGCCAGATGAATCTCTCCCTTCTTTTTCTTATGGTGGTCCCTGTGGTGCACATGGTGACCTTGCCTCGTTTGTTTCAACGGGCTGGATTGACGTCCTCCTGGCACGGGTACATTCCGGGCCTAAACTACTGGACTTGGCTCGGCATGTTGAAGCGGCCAAAGCATTGGTTGATTCCCATGCTGTTTCCTGGGCCAAACCTGATCATGATGACCATTCTTCATGTGGAGTCCGGGATTGCTTTCGGACGATTGAAAACTACAGAGCAATGGTTCATGGGCCTCTTTCCTTGGGTGTCCATGCCGTGGTTGGCCTTTGGAACCCGAGATGCGTTTGTGGGTCCCCGTGATTGGGCCAACCTCAAAAAGAGCGTGTATCGGGATTGGAGTGAGGCC
>CALKHD010000079.1 GCA_938092195.1 uncultured Flavobacteriales bacterium
GATCACCAACAGTTTTTGGGCGACAGCATTCGGGCCATTGCTGGGGAGAAAGCTGGCATCCTCAAAGAAGGGGTGCCCTGTGTGCTGGGCATTTTGCCTCCAGAGGCCAGGTCAGTGGTGTTGGAGCGTTCACTCAGGCTGAGTGTCGAAGTGCACGATGGGCTTTCTGGCGACGATCCTACAGATGAGCCAATGTGGTTGTCGCGGAACCGGGCAGTGGCCCGGCGCATTTTGGCTTTGATCGATGGAGACCGCTCCACAGACGAAGGCGTGCTTTCGGCGGGACCCAGCGCGTGGGGCCTTTTGGGAAGGTGGCAGTGGTGGGGACCAGATGTCTTGCTGGATTGCGCGCACAACATCGAAGGTTTGACCGAAACTGGCCGTGCATTGCGTGCGCTGAACAGGCCATTGAAATTGGTGTTCGGGACCGTGAAGGACAAAGATGTAGAAGGGGCACTGGCTTGTCTTCCTCAGGCCCAGAGCCACCATTGGTGCGCCGCAGAGATTCCCCGTGCCATGCCTGTTGCGGAGTTGGCTGAAAGGGCTTCAGACTTGGGAAGAGTAGGAGTGGCTTATTCCAGCGTGGCGATGGCCCTCAACGGCGCCATGGCCGATCGCAAAGGTTCTGAGATCGCAGTGGTGCTTGGCAGTGTATTCACGGTCGGAGAAGCCCTTCAGGCGCTGAAGGCGACTGCAGGGGACACTTGACCCTTCTGATTCAAGCATCACCTTGCCAGCTCCATCACAGGCAGGTGCATCCGAAGATGCCCAAGAGGATCAACAAGTCTGTGGTTCCCACGAGGTCGTCCAGGTCGATGTCGGCTGGGTGAGGACCTTGGTTTCCGAAGTTGGCCAGCATGAAGAGAACATCTTCCACGGTTTGATACCCGTCGCCATCCAAGTCTCCAAGGCAACCTCCATAAGGTCCGATGCCGCAGCTGTTGCTGATGGCCCCAGAGAAATAAAAGTTGGCCATATCCACGGCTTGAGTGCCGCACAAGATGCCCATTTGGCGTCCGCGAATGTCATCTGTGACTGGGTGAATGCCGCCCCAAATCCTGGACAAACTGCACTGGTCTGAGGCGTCATAGTAAGTGGCCCATTGAAGGGTGACATCCACACTGGGTCCCACTTCGAACACGAGGAAGTCGTCTTGGGGGCAATCGAATTCGCCCATGCCTCCTGGAAAAAAGGGGTCTCCAGTGACTGCTGTCAGCACTTCAGCCGCTGAACGGCTGAACGTGGAGTGGCCTGAGACATATCCTGCAAAGGGTGGGGTGACAAAGCTGGGACGCTGATAGGGCCACCAGTTCTCGGCCAAAATCCATCCTGTACCCGCGATGTTCCCTGCGGTATCAACGGGGACTTGGAGGCCGTTCTCGGCTTCATACGTGTCGATGTAATCCGGCCCCTGCCAGGTGTAAACTTTCACCTTGCCGATGTTCTCTCCCCCTGGTCCAGCCAAACTATCGGTGTCATCCACCAATTCAATAAAGCCAGGGTACAGCGGGATTCCATTCGGGCTGTAGCTGGGCAGAGAAGGGTCCGAGGATTGCCCTTGACCGGCCAAATAACGAATGGCAGAAACGGGACGGACGTAGTCGTAATACCCCTTGACACTCCAAGCCGCGATGGCCGCATCATGCACAGCACCGCCCAAGGTGAGGTACATCTTCACTTCGTATTCAAAGGGGTCCAGCTCCTCTCCTTCGCCCATCCAGTCGTAGGTAAAGTCGGGGTGGGACATCACTTCATTGGTGATGCTAAACCAGTGGCCAGGAGGGGTCTCGCTGTCCGGACCATCGGCCCAAAATTCTGCTAGGATGCGAGTGTAGTCCCCAAGCGGGACCAGCTGTGGGTCGTAAGGCAGCCCAGAAGAGGGGTTGATCTCATGACCTTCTCCGGCATCGCCACCCTCGAAATAGGTGTAGAAGTCACCATATTCCTGCAGGGTCTCTGGGAAGTCAGGCGAATTGCCAATGCTGGCGGGACTGACGTCCACCATCACTCCGTTGTATGGGTCGTGGTGTGACTGCCAGATGCTCACCATGGCAAAGTGATGCTTGTACATGCTGTCTGACTCAGCGGTTTGATCGCCTCCAACGTAAACCGGCGCTCCTGGATCCAGCCACGTGGGCCACAACTCCCCATCGCGCTCGTAAATGGTCATCTGGTCATTCTCCAAAGCGAAAGGAGCGACCCAACCCCACTCTGGACTTTGGAACGGGGGAGAACTGTCAAGGACCTGTCCAGACTGATCGACAAAACCATTGATGGCCAAGGGCTGCCAGCGGTTGGGGTCTGTGATGGTGGGGTTTCCAGGGTCGGACACCACCAGCTGGTCATTCAAAGGTTCGTAGTAGAGGTTGGTGTAGTCAAACGCTTCATTGGCGCCATCCTGAAGTCCAAAGGCAATGACCTGTTCACCAATGTAGTTGCCCAATGCTGCCGGAGAGCCAAACAGGTAATTGTTGGACGTGGTCGAAGGGTCGTAGCCCAAGGCGGTGAACAGTGAGTCAAAGCGGGCTTGAGCTGTCACCACACCTGGGGAAGATTCATAACGGTGGGTCAGCACCCGATAGGCTGCATAGGAGGCGGCTTCTCTCCGCGCACTTGGGATGTCAAGAAAGGGCAGGATGTTCTCGGGAACCCCGTCAAACTCCGCTGTGTAGCCCCCCAATGTGTTTCCGAGCAATACGGTTTCGGCCACATCATCATAGGCGGCCCAGGCATCATACATCGCAAGGGATACGTGATACAGGTTCCTCGCGTGAATGGGCGGGCGGGCGAAATCCACCCGAATTCCTTTCAACTGCACTTCAATCCATTCGAAGGCAACATCGTGTTCGGCTTCTTGAGCAAAGAACTCAGAAGGGCAACCAAACAAGGCGGTCGCCATGAAAGCTGCTAATGTAAGTATTCGACGAACCCCCATTTTCAGTTGATTAAAGTCCCAAATTTCAGCATGGCCATCCTTGCAAAGATACAAGGCAATGCCCAAAGGGCCTTTGCCATCGCCCGGCAAGGGCTACATGGCATCCCCTATGCGAGGGGAATGAGTGGGCGGTGAGGGACTCGAACCCCCGACCCCCTCGGTGTAAACGAGGTGCTCTGAACCAGCTGAGCTAACCGCCCTAGGGATGACAAAAGTACGAACACCGAACTTGCACACCATGGGGAAAACGAAGGGTTGGTCAGATTGGGTGAGCTGGGGGTGGAAATGGGCGTTTCAACCTCGGGTTTCAGACAGCATTGACCACTGGAGAAGCGAGTTGATGGGCCACAGGAAAGCCCACAGGTCTTGGGGCTTATGGCAGGATTGGCGCAAGGATGAGCGCGCTTTGCTTCGAAGTTTGGAGGGCATCGAAGTTTTGGATTTTGGCGCAGGTTGTCCAAAGAAAGGACGCATTTCGAACGTTGAGGTTGGCCATTTGGCGAGGCGGGCAAGCTCTGATCTCCGAAAAGGGTATTGGCTCTCGGCTTCGGTAGCAGAGCGCGCGAGCGCGGGCTTGGGGCAACAACCTGTCAAAATTTTGGAGCTGGGAACGTGCCTGGGCTCGGGAGCTGCCCAATTGCTTCAGGGCTGCAATGGACGGGCCCAATATTTTGGCTTGGAGGGAAGTCCGGCACTGGCGCGCAAAACAGAGATGCGCTTAAAAAGGCAGTTTCAGCAAGCTGAAATCAGCCTGAGGGTGGGGCCCTTTTCCCAGACATTGGGTCCTGTTTTGGATGAGGTTGGACCCTTCGATTTGGTCTTCCTGGATGGCCATCATTCGGGCCGAGCATTGCTGGCGCAATGGAAATCAATCCGTCCGCATCTGGCAGAAGAGGCATTGGTGGTGGTCGATGACATTCGGTGGTCCCAAGACATGTTCGCAGCTTGGAACGAATTGGCCATGGATCGAGGTGTGGAAACCTTGGATGTTTTTCGCATGGGCTTGCTAAAGGCAACATCGTCAGAAATCAAGGGCCTACAATCCGGGCTGGTGCGACCTCCAAGACATTTGTGGTCCTGAATGGATGCCGATGGCCGACAGGCCCCATCGAGGGGTAACTTCGCGGTGCAATGGAGCAAAAAACCGCACTCGTTATCCTCGATGGTTGGGGCCTGGGAACCCCGGACGCCAACAACGCCGTTCACACCGCAAACACCCCTTGTTTTGATGGGCTGATGCAGGACCATCCCCACGCCACGTTGGTGACCCATGGCGAACAAGTGGGCCTTCCGACTGGTCAAATGGGTAACAGTGAAGTGGGGCACTTGAACATCGGTGCCGGCCGCGTGGTCTACCAAGATTTGTTGCGCATCGATCGGGCGGTGGCCGATGGCTCTATGGCCACTGAGCCCATTCTTCAAGCAGCGCTCGCGACCGCCAAAGAGGAGGGGCGAAGGCTGCACTTCATGGGGTTGGTGAGCCGTGGTGGCGTTCACAGCCAGCAAGACCATTTGCATTCCCTTTTGCGCATCGCAGCCGATGCCGAAGTCGAGGATGTGGTGGTGCATGCATTCACCGACGGGCGGGATACAGCACCGAAGCTGGGAGCGGGATACTTGGAAGAGCTCGAGGCCGTATGCGAGGAGACCGGCGCCGCCATCGCCACGGTGTGCGGACGATACTGGGCCATGGACCGAGATCAGCGCTGGGAAAGGGTGGCCAAGGCTTATCGATTGATGGTTCACGGTGAAGGCCAAGCTTTTGAGCATGCGCAAGAAGCCATGTCTGCGGCCTACGCTGGAGATGTGACCGATGAATTCGTAGAGCCCGCCATCATGAAGGGCGTCGATGGTCAAATCCGACCCGGAGATGTGGTGTTCTGCTTCAATTTCAGAACGGACCGTTGCCGCCAAATCACCACCGCCTTCACGCAACAGAATTTTCCAGAGCATGGCATGGCGATGGTCGATTTACACTACGTCACCATGACCAATTATGACGATCGGTTCAAGGGCATTGAAGTGCTTTACGACAAGCCCAACCTCCCCATGACATTGGGTGAGGTCGTGAGCAAAGCAGGCAAGACGCAGCTCAGGCTGGCCGAAACCGAAAAGTACCCGCATGTGACGTTCTTTTTTAGCGGGGGCAGAGAGGCTGAGTTTGAGGGAGAGCAGAGGGCTGTAGCCCCATCTCCAAAAGTGGCCACCTATGATTTGCAGCCGACCATGAGCGCCTCTGGTGTGGCCCAAGCAGCGATGGATGCCATGGCATCAAACACGCCTCCAGATTTTGTGTGCTTGAATTTTGCCAATCCCGACATGGTTGGTCACACAGGGGTCTTTGAGGCAGTGGTGGCCGCGTGCGAAGAAACCGACCGCCAGCTGAGCCGAGTTTTGGAGGTCGGCCGGCAATCCGGTTACGCGTTCGTGGTCATTGCGGACCACGGAAATGCAGAGCTGGCTCGCAATGCTGATGGAACTCCCCATACGGCGCACACCACCAATTTGGTCCCTGTCATCGCCATTGGGGAAGGGGTGAGCCAAGTCAACTCAGGAGCGTTGGCCGATGTGGCTCCCACGGTGCTGGACCTCATGGGGATTCAGTCACCGGACGAGATGACCGGTAAATCGCTGATTCAGCGCTGAATTACGGCGCTTTAAAAGCGCTGTCTCACCAGCTGGAGTGGGCCGGCGAAGCGAACGTCGTCGCTGCGAATGAAGATGTAGTAGTAGGTGCCTTCTGAAAGGCCATCTCCTTCCCAAGTGGAATCGTAGCTCTGATCAAAGTAGACTTCGTTGCCCCAGCGGTTGAAAATCTGAATGCTGCTTCCCGGATAGCCTTCGATTCCTTCGATCACAAAGCGGTCATTTTCGCCATCGTTGTTGGGCGTAAAGATGTTGGGGATGATGGTTTCGCAGGCTTCTGAAATCACATCCACTTCAATGCTTGAACCGCATTCGTCTGTGATCACCACCGTGGTGGTGGTATTTCCGCCGCCCACATACATGCTTCCTGTGCCATTGGTGAACACCACCGAAGAGTCCGTTTGCGCATTCAAAGGGGTTCCGTTGAGTCCTGTGAATGTGTACAAGAACGTTCCCCCTTCCACACCAAGAACACCCTGTTGGTAGAGGCAGAACGTCACGTCGGAACTCACGATGGGCTCGTAGGTGGGCACCAGCACAGTCCAGTTGGCTTCGTCGGTCTGGCCACAAGCATCTTCTGCGTTGACGGTGAACGTGGAGTTGGTGCTTGGGCTCACAGATGCGCTTCCTCCATTGGAATTGTCCAAGTCTGGTGAGGCGGTCCAGTCCCAGGAAACCGTTCCACTTCCAGAAATGACTTCGGTTCCCAATTGCACCGGGTCCCCAGGGCAATAGGGCTCATTTTCTTGAACGATGGCCACTTCCAGCGGTGTGGGGTTCACCAAGTCCACTGGAAGGACCAAAGAATCGCCACAGACATCCGTGACGGTCAAAAAGATGGTGGTGGGTTCCAGGTCTTCATAGTCGATACTCGCCGTGGTATCTCCTGTGGTCCAGCCGTATGTGAACGGGGCATAACCTTGGGTGACCAAGGCCGAAATTTCAACCGGAGGACACAAGGCCACTTCTTCGGGAACTTGCACCAAAATGGGATCGGGGTCTTGAATCACCAATGTGGCAGAAGCCAGCGTGGAGTCACCGCAAAGGTTGACGTAGAGGTACTCCAAGGTCACAGTTTCAGGGCCTTCCAAAAGGTTGTCATCCACCACATCCAAGTAAACCAGTTGCTCACTGACCCCGGCTTCCATGATGATGGCAGTGTCAATGGGGGCAAAGTCAACCCCGGATTCAGCGCTGCCGTATATGGTGAGCTCCAACGTGTCGGTGACATTGGCCACAGGCCGGATGACGGTGAACGCGGCTTCGTTGCATCCTTCAACCACAACGGTGTCCCCCAAAAAGACAGGCGCTCCCCCGATGCTGGCGGAGGCTTCGATGTTGGCGCCGTTGGAGGCGAAACTGCCACCTTCCAGAAAAACAGCGCTGTCCCAAGCGGTATCTCCAGCATCGGCGATGGCGATTTTGATGTGGTAAGTTTGACCGCATTGCACTTGGGCAGCGGCAGTCAGCACCACAGTGAATCCGTCTAGCTGGACTGACGTGGGGTCGTTGTTGTTGTCATTGTCGATGTAGTAGGCGGTATTCAAATTCCACTGTGCCGAGACCTGATTGCAGTTTGTTGCATTGCCGCTGAACCCAGCCGTTCCGTTGTTCACGGTGTTGATGGTCACAGGAATGGTTTCGTCCGCCAGGATGGGGTTGGGAATCACCGCCAAATTGATCGCGTTTTGGGAGTAGGGCCCCGTGATTCCTGGTCCAGATAGGAAAAAGCCAAAGGCGTCATTGACGGTTCCGCAGACGTATTCATTGTACTCCTCTGAACCGAAGATGTAGTTGAAAATCAAAGAGTCTCCTGTGGGAACGAAGTCAAATTCAAGGATGGCTGCATCGTTGGTGTTGAAGGTGCTCAATGCGGTCAAGTCTGGGTCTCCCGCACCGTTATTTCCGCCTCCTAAACCCGCGCCGCCGGCATCATTGGGGCCGATGGCCACATCGATGTTGCCCGTGGCCAGCATCACTCCGTCAGGAATGGCGATGTTGGTGTTCTCGGCATCAAAACTCCCGATTTGGTCCAAGTCGCCGCTGAATGTGATGTTGCTGACCTCAACGCCCTCGCCCAGGAGGTAATCGACCAGGGCTTCTTCTGCGGTGATTGAATTGTCGGTCACCAGTTGAGCTGCAGCCGGAGCAGCCAAAAGCAGCAGGGACAGACAGACAACGGCACCAGAGGGGCGGTTAAAAATCAATTTCATGGCCTTGATTGAGTTTGAAAATTAGGACAACCGCCGTCAACCCGAGGATTAACTTGCGCCCATGGCAGCGTTGATTGCAGTTCGTGACGTTTGGAAGACCTACACAGTGGGAGAGCAACTGGTCCACGCCCTTCGTGGTTTGACGGTGAACATTGACCAAGGAGAATACACAGCATTGATGGGGCCTTCTGGTTCTGGTAAATCAACGCTGATGAACATGTTGGGTTGCTTGGACACCCCAACATCCGGAGAATACTTGCTGGCTGGAGAGAACGTGGGTTCTCTGGACGACAATGCCTTGGCAGACATCCGCAACCGCCGAATTGGTTTCGTTTTTCAGACGTTCAACTTGATGCCCCGGTACACCGCACTCGAAAATGTGGCCCTGCCATTGGTCTATGCCGGAGAAGCCAAAGCCGCGAGAGAAGCCAGGGCCAAGGAAGTATTGGAACAAGTGGGTTTGGGTGACCGAATGGATCACCGCCCCAATGAACTCTCCGGCGGTCAGCGCCAGAGGGTGGCTGTGGCACGGGCCTTGGTCAACCGGCCCGATTTGCTTCTGGCAGACGAGCCTACGGGCAACTTGGACACCAAGACTTCATTGGAAATCATGGCCTTGTTCGAAGAGATTCATCAGGCTGGAAACACGGTGGTTCTGGTGACCCATGAGGAAGACATCGCGGCATACGCACACCGGGTTGTGCGCCTCCGAGACGGCGTGGTTCACGCAGACGAATTGAAAGCGCCGAAACAGGGCTGAATCGCCGCATCTTTGCCAGCGTGAAGCGAAATGCCATTTCTACGTTGCTCGGCACCGACTTGGTCGGTGAAACCGTAACGGTGTGCGGTTGGGTGCGCACCTTCCGCAACGACCAGTTTTTGTCCATCAACGATGGATCTTCATTGTCAAACCTGCAGCTTGTGATCGATCGTGAATCGACCGATGAAGGGGTGCGAAAGAGGTTGACAACGGGCGCTGCAGTTTGCGCTGTGGGCCAATTGGTGGAGAGTCAAGGAAAGGGGCAGGCCACAGAATTGGAGGTGGCTGAACTGAACGTTTTAGGGGATGCAGACCCAGAAGTCTACCCCATTCAGATGAAGCGCCACACCATGGAGTTTCTCAGGGAGAAGGCGCATTTGAGGTTCCGCACCAGCACCTTCAATGCAGTGTTCCGGTTGCGTCACGGATTGCAATACGCGATCCACGAATACTTCGAGAAGAACGGATTCTACATGTTGCATACCCCCATTGTCACTGGCAGCGATGCTGAAGGCGCGGGAGAGATGTTTCAAGTGACCACACTGGACTTGGGCAATGTGCCCAAAACCGAGGAGGGTGAGGTGGACCACAGCGAGGACTTTTTTGCCAAGCCAGCCAACCTCACTGTCAGCGGGCAATTGGAGGCTGAGTTGGGGGCCATGGCCCTCGGCAAGGTGTACACTTTTGGTCCCACTTTCCGGGCTGAAAACAGCAACACTTCACGCCACTTGGCGGAATTCTGGATGATCGAGCCCGAGGTCGCATTCAACGATTTGGTCGACAACATGGACTTGGCCGAGGACTGCCTTCGCTTTGTTTTGACCCGGGTCTTGGAGCAATATCCTGCAGAGCTGGAGTTTTTGGCCAAACGCGAAGCCGATGCCGAAAAGCAGCTTCCGGCTGACCAGCGCAATGAAATGGGGCTCATCGAGCGCCTTCGGTTTGTGACCGAAACCCCGTTCATCCGGCTCACCTACACCGAGGCCATCGACTTGCTGCGCAATTCAAAGCCATTCAAGAAAAAGAAGTTCAAGTATCCGGTGGAGTGGGGTGTGGACCTCCAAAGCGAGCACGAACGCTGGTTGGTCGAAAAGCACTTCAAACAGCCGGTGATCCTCACCGATTACCCAGCCCAAATCAAGGCCTTCTACATGCGGTCCAACGACGATGGCAAGACAGTTGCCGCCATGGATGTATTGGTGCCCGGCATTGGCGAATTGGTGGGGGGCAGCCAGCGTGAAGAGCGTTTGGAGATGCTGCAAAAAAAGTGCGCGGAATTTGACATTCCCGAAGAGCATGTTTGGTGGTACCTCGATACCCGAAGGTTCGGAACGGCTCCACATGCCGGATTTGGAATGGGCTTCGAGCGGCTTGTCATGTTCGCCACAGGGATGACCAACATCCGCGATGTGATCCCATTTCCAAGGACGCCACAAAACGCAGAATTCTGAAGACGATGCGGCCGATTGCCGCGTTATCTTAAAGCATGCTCAAGCAAAGCCTTCAACAGAAACTTCAGCAGAAGCTGAGTCCTCAGCAGATTCAGCTGATGAAGCTGTTGCAGGTGCCTACTTTGGAGCTCGAGGCCAGAATCAAAGAGGAACTTCAAGCCAACCCAGCCTTGGAAGAGGGCAGGGATGAGGAGGAGGAGTTCGACAAGGCAGATGGCCTGGACGATGACCGTGGAGAGACCCGAGATGACTTTGATTTTGATGCCTATCTCGACGACCCGACGCCCAACTACCGTTACGCCGTCAACAATCACAGGGAGGAGGAAGACCGGGATTTGCCTTTTGGTGCAGGAGAGACCTTTGCGGAGCGTTTGACCGCCCAAATGGGACTCAGGCCCGTGACAGACCGTCAACGGCTGCTGGCCACGTTCTTGATTGGCAACCTCGATGAAGCTGGCTATTTGAGGCGGGACTTGTATTCCATCACCTCGGACTTGGCCTTTGGTCAAGGCATTGAGGTGGAAGAGGAAGAGCTTGAAAAAGTGTTGGACGTCGTCCATCAGCTGGACCCCGCAGGAGTGGGAGCACGAGATTTACAGGAATGCTTGCTGCTCCAAATTGAAAGGCGGCTTGGGGTGTCCAGCGACGATGCTGCGTTGCTTTTGGCCAAGCGGATTCTAGAGGAGCAGTTCGAGGCCTTCACCAAGAAGCATTACGACAAGCTGATTTCCCGGTTCGACATCGACGAAGACGCGTTGCGCGAGGCGATATCCGAGATCACCAGGCTGAATCCCAAACCTGGAAACTCAGGATCGGATGCTTCTCGGCCAATTCAGGCAGTCGTCCCAGATTTTCATGTCTCCGCAGAAGGCGATGAGTTGAGGTTGAGCATCAACGGGCGAAATGCGCCAGAGTTAAAGGTCTCCCATGAGTACCGCGAGATGATGGCCGGATATGCCGCTGCCAAAAAGCACGACAGGGCGCAACAAGAGGCCATCACCTTTGTAAAACGAAAGGTGGATGCGGCCAAGTGGTTCATCGATGCCATCAATCAAAGGCGAAACACCCTCAGGGTGACCATGGAAGCCATCATGGAATTGCAAGAGGCCTATTTCCTTTCAGGAGATGAAACCGACTTGAAGCCCATGATCCTCAAGGACATTGCCGAGCGCATTGGCATGGACATCAGCACAGTGTCGCGTGTGGCCAATTCCAAATACGTTCAAACCCCCTACGGCACTTTCCTTCTCAAGACGTTGTTCAGTGAATCCTTGGCCACCGAAAGTGGAGAGGAGGTCTCAACGCGGGAGGTGAAGAAAATCTTGGATGACGCCGTCTCTGAGGAGGACAAGCGAAAGCCGCTCAGCGATGAAAAGCTCATGAATGTGCTTCAGGAGAAGGGCTACAAAATCGCCCGTCGAACTGTGGCAAAATACCGCGAGCAATTGGGGATTCCTGTGGCGCGGTTGCGCAAAGAATTGTGATGCGAGCCCTGGCCCTTCTGGTTTCTTATGTGCTCCATCCACTTTGGACCCCTGTTCTTTTGTTGGGATTGCTGTGGGTGTTGGACCCTTGGCTTCGTTTGCAGCCTGGCGTCATGATTTACGTGGCGACCGTTTTGCTCATCAATGCCTTAGCACCGGCCGTATCCATCTTCATGCTTCACCGCAGGGGCGTTCTTTCGGACCTCGAGGTTTCGGAGCGAAAAGAAAGGAAATGGCCTTTTTTGATCGTTCTGTTTTACCAGGTGCTGGGCTATTACGCTCTCACCCGTCCCGGTGTCTACTTGCCCTCGGAAGTATTGGGTTTGGTCGTGGGGATGATGGCGGCGCTGGTGGTGGCCATTTTCGTGAACCGGCACTTTAAAATGAGCATACATCTGCTGGCCAATGGAGGAGCTTTTGGGGCAGTGTGGTCTTTCAATCAACTGCACGGGCTCGGCCTCGAAGCGTGGTTGCCACTGGGATTCTTGTTGGCTGGCGTCGTCGGGTGGTCCCGAATGAGGTTGGGGGTCCATACCCCAAAAGAGCTGGCCTTGGGCTTTTTGGTGGGCCATGCTTTGATGCGCGCCGTGGTCGAATGGGGCTGGATGGGCTGACTGCCGTCAGGACTGACTGAGTCGTTGTTGCCAATGCCAAGCGTCGGCCAGGCACGTTTTCAATGAACGTTTGGTGGCCCAGCCCAGCTTTTCTTTCGCTTTGATGGGATTCGCATAAATGGCCGTGACATCGCCAGCGCGGCGGTCTCCCATTTGATGGGGAACCTTTTCTCCCGTGGCCTCTTCAAAACTGGCGATGACTTCCTTCACGCTGGACCCTTCACCAGTGCCCAAGTTGAATGTGTCCAACTCCCCTTTGGCTCCTTCGAGCCAGTTCAAGGCCGCGACATGTGCCTCCGCTAAATCGCAAACGTGCAAATAGTCCCGGACGCAGGTGCCGTCAGCCGTTGGGTAATCTTCTCCAAAAACAGTCAGTGGTCCCCGGTGACCTGCAACAGCTTGGGTTAAGAAAGGAACGAGGTTGGCCGGAGGGCCGAGTGGCAATTCACCAATTTCCGCACTGGGGTGGGCGCCGATCGGATTGAAATAGCGCAGAATGGCGACGCCCAATTGACCCTTGGCCGCGGCATGAGCATTCCAAAGGAGTTGCTCGCAAGCTTGCTTGGTATAGCCGTATGGCGATTCCGCTGGCAGGATGGGAGAGGTCTCAGAGACTGGCAATTGAGAAGCTTCACCATAGACCGTGCAGGACGAGCTGAATACCAAATGGGGGACGTGATGCTCCCTGAGCATGGCCACAAACCGGGCTGTGCCTCCAATGTTGTTGTCGAAATATTTTTCGGGATGCTCCACACTTTCACCCACAGCTTTGTCAGCGGCAAAATGAATGGCACCCGCCACAGGCTGGCTAAATACAGGGGCCATGGCTTCTGAATTGCCACAGTCCGCGCGGTGCCATTCCACAGGAGCGCCAATGATTCGCTCCATGCCAGCCACCACGTCTTCGCGGCTGTTTCGAAGGTCATCGACAACCACGGGGTGGAATCCGGCCTCATAGAGTGCGACGGTGGTGTGCGACCCGATAAAGCCTGCTCCCCCAGTGACGAGGATGCGTGGTCGGTCGTTGGATTGGGCCATGTGTAAATATCGGTAACCTTCTTGGTTTAATCCCCGTATCTCAGAGGTCGGAGAGCCCTTTTCGACAATACTCAGAATGTCAAAGACGCACTACAACCTCGATTACCTCCAGCAGGTGTTCCAAGGCAACGAAGCCATGGTGCAGCGCATATTGGATGTTTTCGAAGAGCAGGTGCCTGGGTATTTTGTCGAAATGAATGAGCGCTGGTCATCTGGCCAGTGGCGCGACCTGCACCCGTTGGCGCACAAGGCCAAGAGCAGTTTGGGCATGCTTGGCATGACGGGTGTCTTGGAGCATGTCTTGTACATCGAAGAGGTGTCCCGAAGGGGTGAGCAGCCCGATCAAATTGAAGCCCGTTTGACGGCTGCCAAGGTCGCGCTGGAGGCAGCCATTGCTGCCCTGTCGCAGGACCGCAGGCAGTCCTTGGATGGTACAAGCCTCCAAGCCAAGCGGCCCCACCGTTCCGAAGGAATGACCCGCAGGGGAGGTGGGTTACTTCGGGCCTAAGCCTTTGTTTTTCCTGGACCAGGATTCATCTGGTCCGCTTTTGTTTCAGCGGTAAATTGCCGCGTGAAACACGTGCCATCACCCTCATTTTTGGCAGAGGCCCTCGCACATGGCCTCAGTGAAGCCGAAGTGGCCAGGCAATGGGGTCGACTCCAAACGGATTCGGAACAAACCAAGCCGGAGTCTCCTTGCACTCTGGGCTCTGGCATTCGGCGCTTGGAAGCTGGGGAGTTGGCAGAGTTGTCGCTCAAGGGACAAGGGTTGGACCCCAACAGAACCGTGAGGTTTGTTCCTGCCAGTGGCGCAGCCAGTCGGATGTTCAAGGCTGTGGTCGCACGAGACCCTTCCGCCATGGAGCAATTGAACTTCAGGTGGGATTTGTTTCCCTTTCGCGAAGCCGCCGAAGCCGTGGCACCATGTGAAACAGAAGAGCAGCGCTGGTCGGCGGTGGTGGAGGTGTTGGACTTGCCTTCCTTGCCCAAAGGGGCCTTGGATTTTCATGTTGAAGACGGAGGAATTCGAACCGCGTTTGATTCGCAGTTGATTGAATGGGCTCAGTCTCTTTCGCAAAAAGGCGCCCGGATTCACTTTACCCTCCCCGTTCTGGGGTTTGAGGAACACCTAGAAGGCATTGTCAAGATGGCGAAGTCCTTGGGCTTGGTCGCCGATGCTTCGGTGCAGGATCCCTCTACGGACACCTTGGCCATCGGGGCCGATCACCGTCCGTTTCTTCTGGAGGATGGGTCGCCATTGTTTCGTCCTGGCGGTCATGGGTCTTTGATTCACAACCTCTCAGAAATTGGCAAGTCGAGCCCTGGGGCATTGGTGAGCATCAAAAACATCGACAATGTTCGTCCGACCTCGGCCCTTGGAGATGTGCTTCCTTGGCGGAGGGCCTTGTTGGGACTGGCGGACCAGTTGGACCGAGGTCGCATTCTGGCGTTGAATGCGCTGGAGGCTGGCGATGTTCAGCTGGCGAAGGCATGGTTGAAGAATGGCCCCCTGCACCCGATGGACCGTCCGCCTTCAGATCCTGAATCGCTCAGGGAGGCATTGGACCGGCCGTTGTTGGTGGCGGGGATGGTCAGAAATGAAGGAGAACCTGGGGGAGGGCCTTTCTGGATTCGAGATG
>CALKHD010000080.1 GCA_938092195.1 uncultured Flavobacteriales bacterium
GCCTTCCCGCTCATCATTGGTCTGGTGCCATTGTTGTTTGGTGCTGACCCAGCATGGGCAGCAGAGACCTTGGGTGGCTACATGGCCGGTGTGACCGTGAGCGGTGTGCTCTGGGCCATTTTCCAGAACAACGCTGGTGGCGCGTGGGACAATGCCAAGAAGTCATTTGAGGCTGGAGTTGAAATCGATGGCGAGATGACCTTTAAAGGCAGCGAAGCCCACAAGGCGGCGGTGACCGGCGATACGGTTGGCGATCCCTTCAAAGACACATCAGGTCCATCCATGAACATCCTCATCAAGCTGACGTGTTTGGTCGGATTGGTGATTGCACCCATTTTGGGTGGCCACGGTGACGATCACGAAGGCCATGACCACGGGTCTGTTGAAGCGCCCATGGAAACGGAAGCCCCTACTGCAGACCCCGGTACAGCTCAATTCCCCAACTTATGACCTTTCTTCTCCCTCGCACATCATCGGTTTTGGGTTTGGCTGTGATTTTCAGCCTGACCGCATGTTCCGAGCCATCGGCCTCCAATGGGGACGAAGAGAATGCTGAAGATGCAGTGGTGGTGGAGGCTTGCGATTGCCTCAAAGAAGGATTGAGCAAGGGAGAAAAGAAGTTCTGCAGAGAGTCCAAGAGAAGCACCGCTTTCTTGGAGGAGATGCGCAAGTGCGGACTCACTGAAGTCGGAGGTGTGAGTGCCGTGACCAACATGCCCGATGATGGTCAGTACACCATGGATGTGGATCAGTCCAGGCTGGAATGGCAGGGGCGCAAAGCGACCCTGTCTGAAACGGGCTTGATCCCAATCCGAACCTGCACCTTCAGCATTGAGGGAGGGAGGCTTACGAGTGGAACCATGTTGGTCGAGATGAATGGGATCCAAGCGACCAGCCAAAAAGGCCAATCCGCAAGAGAGTTGGGCCAGCACCTGAGGAGTGCAGACTTCTTTGACGTGTCCACCTATCCCACGGCGGCGTATACCATCACTTCATCCAAGACAGATGGACGAGGAAACTTGAGTGTTCAGGGGAAATTGAACATCAAAGGGCAAACCAAAGAAGTGGAGGCCATGATGACCTTTGCATCGGCTGATCCCGTGGTGGTGAGTGTTTCCCTGGCGTTCAATCGTGCGGATTTCGATGTGCGCTTTGGGAGCGGAAGTTTCTTTGACAACTTGGGAGACAACCTGATTTCGGACGAAGTCAACATGCGCATGGCGCTGGTTGAGAACGTGAGCTTGAGGAAAGGCAATTGACCTTTTGGGCAAAGCCCCTCTTCGCCAAGCAAAACGGCCGTGTGACTCATTGTCACACGGCCGTTTTGGTGTTGGGGCTCCAGGGGGTCAAGCGTTCAATGGAGACCTCCATTGAAGGGGCTTTTCGGAGTCAGAAGAGGCCGTTCAATTCAGCGTCCACTTTGGTGATGATGTCACCAAGGTGCTCAGGGTTGTTCTCGAAGTCCAAGTGGTCCACGTTGATCACCAAGACCTTGCCTTTGGTGTAAGTAGAAATCCACGCTTCGTAACGCTCGTTCAATCGATTCAGGTAGTCCAAGCGAATGGACTCTTCGTATTCACGGCCGCGCTTCTGAATTTGTTCCACCAAGTGTCCCACGCTGCTTCTGAGGTAGATCAGCAGGTCTGGTGGGGTCACGAACTGTTCCATGAGCTCGAACAAACGGAGGAAGTTTTCGTGGTCCCTGGACGTCATCAGTCCCATGGACTGGAGGTTCGGGGCAAAGATGTAAGCGTCTTCGTAAATGGTCCTGTCTTGGGCCATTTTCTGGCCCGTCGACTTCAGCGCGTGAAGCTGAGAGAACCTGGATGACAAGAAGTGAACGTTGAGGTTAAACGCCCACCGCTGCATGTCCTTGTAGAAGTCGTTCAGGTAGGGGTTGTCATCCACACTTTCATAGTGTGGAGTGATTTTATAGTGCTGGGCGAGGAGCCTTGTGAGGGTGGTCTTACCCGAGCCGATGTTGCCTGCAATCGCGAGGTGCATGTCCGTGAAGTTGGGGGGGCAAGGTAGGGGGTCTTCTGCCCACTTACAATGGGGCAAGAGCCGAATTGACTCCTTCTGATGGCCTGTTGGCGTCTCGAACCAGCTTCATCCACTCGTTGGACATGGAAAGTCGGGGCACTTTGTGCTGTCCGCCTAGTTTTCCTTTCTCTCTCAACACCTTTTCGAAAGTGCCTTGTGAAACCCAGGTCAAGTCCGGCGTGAGCAACACGAGATCCGAGGTTCTTTTGGCATCGTAATCCGAATTGAGCTTGCGAAGGTTGCGGTCCAAAGCGGTCGCAAACAATCGGCTATCCGGCAGGCTGGAAGCAGCGGGGTTCGCCTCTAACATCCAAGTATGCTGTCCAACTGAGGGGCTGTCCGCATGGCTTTTCGTGGCACAAGCCGTCCAGTTTCGAATGTTCACCCCGAATTGTCGGCTGGTCTTGGCCAACGCTTTCTCGGCATCACCCACCATCAGCTCTTCACCCGCTAAATTCAAGAATGACCGAGTGCGCCCAGTGACCCGAATCCGAAACGGGAATGTCGAGGTGAACCGAACCAGATCGCCCAAAACATACCGATGAAGCCCGCCGTTGGTTGAAATCACCATGGCGTAATCCATGTCCAGCTCCACATCATTCAGTCCCATGGTTGCCGCGAAGGGGTCCTTGAGGGGGTCGAATTCAGCCGAAAACGGAATGAATTCGTAATGGATCCCATAATCGAGCATCAAGAGCATGTCCTCTGCTCCAAGTCGGTCTTGGATGCCAAAGAATCCCTCACTGGCGTTGTACGTTTCTATGGTGTGAATGCCCGGGGGCATCATGCGGTCGAATGCATCCCGATAGGGCGCAAAGCAGACCCCTCCATGCATGGAGAGTTGCAGATTGGGCCACACCTCGCCCAAGTGGTCTTTTCCGGAGATGTCCAAGATCCTTTCGAGCAATACTTGCGTCCAGCTGGGAACGCCGGCCACAATGCGAACGTCTTGCTCGATGGTGGTTTTGGCCATCCGCTCGATTTTCTCCTCCCAATTGGACATGAGCGCAATGGACTTTGCTGGGGTCCTTCTCATCTCACACCACCAAGGCAAGTTGCCGATGATGATGGCACTCAGGTCGCCTGTCAATGTGCCGTTGTCGGCTTCCTCTGTGCGTCCGGTGCCGCCAACAATCAAATGTCTGCCTCCGTATAGTTTGGCCTTGGGAGCGGCGTCCACATACATGGCGAGCAAGTCTTTGCCCCCCTTGTAATGGCATTTTTCGAGTGCGTCTTCAGTGACGGGGATGAATTTGCTGCGGTCTGAGGTGGTGCCCGATGACTTGGCGTGCCATTTCACGCGGCCTGGCCACATCACATGGAGCTCATCGTTTCGAACCCGGTCAATCCATGGTTTGTGGCCATTGTAATCCCTCAAAGGAACCCTGCGCCGGTATTCTGCTGCTGTGGTGGATGAGGTGATGCCATGCTCTCGGCCGAACTCGGTATTGGCCAGAGACGCGATGTGGTTGCCCATCACTTCCTCCTGAACCTCAATGGGGTACTGCCTGAACAGCGCGATTTGGTGGAGGCGCTTTCGAATGAACCAGCTGAAAACAGTATTGACTGGCATTTTCAGTTGGGGTCGATTCGGTGAACGTCGTTGTTGGACTCCTCGATGTCGTTTTTGACCGTTTGAATCCGAACGGCAATTTGGGCCCAAAGGCCATCGCCATCTTGCTTGGCGCGCAGCAACAGGCGGGTCAAGGCTTCTTCGTCATTGTCTGCAGACTCGGCCATGTCCGCCAGAATGGAGTGGCCATGATGTCTCAACCACTGAACGGCCTCTTTTTCTCCCTCCGCCCCAAGAATCAAAGCCATCAGGTGCATGTGTCCGTGGTGCTTCAGCCAGGCTCGGGACGTGCCTTCGTTTCTAAGCGCATGGCAAAAAACCCCGAGTTCTGGGTAGTCCGAACCCATGAGCCAATCGCGGAGCTTGTCATGGCCTGAGATTCCTTCTGCCCAGGCCAAAAGAACCTTGGTGGGATAAGCGGGGATTTCAGGAGCGTTCATGAGAATTCGGCAGAAAGATGGGACAGCATGAGCAACATAGGAAACACCAAGGGCCGAAGTTGGGTTCCTTTGTATATCTCCCAGGGCGTTCAGTCCAGCTCATTGATGACAACGCCATCTGTTTCTTCCGGCTCTACGTCGGCTCTATCCCCAATGGGTGATGCAAAGACTGAGGGCATTTATGGCCGTTCCTTCTTCTTGCTTTGCGGCGGAACCGTTCTGTTTATGGCGAGTTTCGGTATGCTCTTGCCTGAGTTGCCAGCTCATTTGGCCCAAATGGGAGGGGAGGCCTACCTCGGTGGTGTCGTGGGCATGTTCACCTTGGCTGCCTTTCTCTCTCGCTTTCTGAGTGGGCGGATTGCCGACCAGGCGGGCCGCCGAAAAGTCATGTTGATTGGTTCTGCGGTCACAGCCGTGGCGGGCTTTGGATACCTCGTGGCCACATCCATTGCGGCTTTCATGGCCCTGCGCTTCCTGCATGGTCTGTCTACAGGCTTCCGGCCTCCGGGCACCAGTGCCATGCTCACCGACTTGATTCCGAAAGAGCGAAGGGGAGAAGCGCTGGGTTATTTGGGGGTGGCTGGCAATGCAGGAATGGCTTCTGGGCCAGCATTGGGGAGTTGGCTTACCGTTGAATTTGGCATCGAATGGATGTTCATTGCATCGGCATTGCTGGGCATGTTGAGTGTGCTATTGACCCTGCCTTTGGAAGAAAGTTTGCCCGGCGCGCGTCGCATACGCCGTTCGGACTTCAATTTGCTGAAAGGCTCGCTTGTAGATCCTTCTGCGTGGCCTGCCGCGCTGGTTTTGTTGCCCATCGCTTTTGCGTTTGGCGTGTACCTGACCATCACACCTGATTTTGTGGACCACCTCGGGTATGTCTACAAGGGGTCCTTCAATACCATCATTGTGGCGAGCTCCATCTCCATGAGACTCGTCGCCGGTCGCGTGAGCGATCGAAGGGGGCGCATCCCCGTCTTGCTGGTGGGCACCGCGCTGATGTCCGTGGGCATGGTTTTGCTCGGTTCTGCCGACACCAAATTCATGGCCACCATGGGTGCATTGGTTTACGGCGCAAGTGTGGGCATCAACATGCCAACTGTCTTTGCGTGGACCGCTGATTTGGCTCAGCCAGGAAAGGTGGCTTTGGCCTTGGGCACCATGTTGATGGCCTTGGAAATTGGCATCGGAGCCGGGGCTATGTACAGTGGGATGAGCTTTCAAGGGGACGTGGCCAACATTCCGGAATTATACTACGTGTCGGGATTCGGGACCGCCATTGCTGCAATCGTCTTGTTACCAGCCTATTTGAAGTCGAGGAAAGGGCGTTGAGTCCGTCGTCAAGAACGGACCCTTGAAAACCTCAGCACAAGGGTGGGCGGCAGAGGAGGGACGTCACGTACTTTTTGCATATGAGCACAAAGGAAATGTCTGTGACTGACGCCACCCAGACCCGCGAAGCCATCGATTTGCCAACCCCCAAGGCGAAGCCAAGCTTGAATTCTCCCGAATTGGATGCAAATCGACTGCAAGCAGAGCGCAGGGAATTGGCAAGGGACTTTGTGACGCTCAAGCACACCATTTCCCAGCTTCGGGCCGAACGCGATCGCCTCGCGGTCGAAAACCGGGACCTGCAAATTCGGTTGGCCACCATCGAAACCGATTACGCCAACTTGTTCTCCTATGTAGAGGGGAGCCAGAAGCAGAATTAAGCCAAAGTGGCCGATGCCGTGGCCAAGCCACGGTCCACTTTTTTGAAGAGCCCTTGCAAGACTTTGCCGGGGCCCACTTCAACCACATCGTTTACCCCTTCAGAAATCAACCATTGCATGGTTTGCGTCCAACGGACTGGCGCCGTCAGTTGGGCAATGAGGTTTTGGCGAATGACCTCGGGATCCGTCTCCGGAGTCGCGGTGACGTTTTGCACGATGGGGCACATCGGGGCTTTCATGTTGGCGGCCTCCAAAGCCAAAGCCAACCTTTCTCGCGCAGGTTCCATCAAGGGTGAGTGAAACGCTCCACCCACTGGCAGCATCAGGGCACGTCGAGCCCCTGCTTCTTTCAGCTGCTCACAAGCCGCTTCCACAGCAGGGACTTCACCGCTGATCACCAATTGCCCTGGGCAGTTGTAGTTGGCGGCGACGACAATGCCGTCGATTTGACTGCACACCGTTTCCACAGCATCGTCCTCCATTCCCAGAATGGCGGCCATGGTAGAGGGAGTGGCTTCACAAGCAGCCTGCATGGCCAATGCCCTTTCGCTCACCAGGCGGAGCCCTTCAGCAAAATCCAAGCCGCCTGCAGCCACCAATGCACTGAATTCTCCGAGGCTGTGTCCTGCGACGAATTGTGGGTTGAAGCTGTCGCCCAACCCTTCTGCAGTGATCACTGATTGAAGGAAGATGGCCGGTTGGGTGACTTTGGTTTGCTTGAGGTCTTCGTCCGACCCATTGAACATCACATCGGCGATGTCAAATCCGAGCACCTCAGAGGCTTCTGCAAAACGAGCTTTTGCAAAGTCGTGGGTGTCATGAAGGTCTTTCCCCATTCCGGAGAATTGTGCCCCTTGTCCGGGGAATACCATGGCTTTCATGTGGGCGAAAATAAGCCGGGCATTTGGGGATTGAGTCGCCTTAGAGCTGATATGCGAATCCAATCGACAGCACCTCTTTGAATTGGGTGCCTGGCCCGAGCCTGGCGGGCACACTGACTTCGACCCCCTGGTCATTGATCTCCGTCCGCGCAGGGCTCTTCTCCAGCACAACATCGTCATCGTAAATCAAATGTGTGCTAATGGTCGTGCGAAGAGATTCATTCACCCTCAATTCCAGCAGACCGGTCCAGTTGATGTCCACATTGCCGGGCTCATTGAGGTAGTTGGAGAAGAGGTCCACTTGATGGGTCCAGGTGACATTCTCCATGAGGGTCAGCTTCAAGTTCCATCGGAGGTACCCCCCGAGCTCTAAACGTGTTTTTTGACCTGGGTCCACACCAAAGGCGCCTGCTGAGGACAATGTGTCGTCCAAGAGCACGGTCATCTTGCCGGTGAATGGGGCCAGAAAGAACTGGTGTCTTTCGCTCTTCTTGGGCGCAAATCCAGCAGCGGCAACCAGGTAGCCTGGAGACAGGAAGTCGGAGATCCGTTGCTCTTTGTCAGGAAAGCCATCGACCACGGCATAACCGGGCAGAAATTGAGTCCGTGCATCCAACAACAAAGACAACCGGCCACCCTTGAGATTGGATTGCATGGCGGTGTTCCATTGGCCTGTAAGTATCAGCCGGTCATCGGTTTTTCTCCAGGTGGTCTGTTGCCGAAGTAAGCCCAGAGCTGCGTCCACGCCCCAAGAGGAGCTGGTGGTGCCGCGCTCCACTTTGTTTCCAAGCTGACAAAGGGCGGTGAAGGCCACAGAACTTTCTCCACCACCTGCCCAGTTGGCAAGGGCGGTTTGACTCAAATTCAAGCCAAGGGTGCCATTGAAGACTTCGACAGTGTCTGCTGGATTGTCATCCGGTGTCTTTGCGGCTTGTTCCAGTCGAGGTATGGAGAGCTGAGACCAGGCAACTGGAGAGGACAGGGCCAAGGTCAAAGCTGATAACAATAAGACGAGGATTGGTTTTGGAAACATCAAGGGTGAAATTTAGCCGAAGAGTTTGTGTGCGGTGCCAGTGAAGCGCCAAATCAGGACTAAATTAATGGGACCAATGCGCTTGTACCATTTCTTGTTTTCCTGCATTCTCGTAGGGGGGTTGTCCATTTCTTGTAGAGCCCAAGTCCAAGACATTGCCGTCTCCGGTCTGGAATTGTGCGACTGTCTGCCAGCAGAGGAGTACTTGCTTTTGAAAAAGATCAAACATGCCAGTGGCGAAACAGAGACCCAGTATTTCGCAAATGTTGAATCCTTGATCACCTTCTTGACGGGGTATGGACACGTTGGTGCGCATGCCTTGAATTTGAATTGGCCACAGGACATGGTGGTGGGGTCGGGAGATCTCACGGCATTGCTGACTGGATTCAGCATCTATCCACCTTTTGAAGAAACGCTTTGTAGCTGGGAAGTGGTCAATGTTGCCAGTCACGGATGGATCTTGGAGCAGACCAACGCAACGGGTTACTCAGAGGCATACGTGCATGAGTCCACGTTTGACGAATTTGAACAAGGCGATGAGACATACGGTCAGTGCATGCTGAACAGCTTTGACCTGGAGATGGTCTATCTGCCGGACTCTGTGGTTCGCCTGACTTTCGTGAGGAAGTTTCAGGGCAATCTCGACTGACCCCAGAAGTGGGTTTGAGTTGCGCTCCTATGGGGTGCGAAAAAAATTGAGAAATCCCCCATTGAGGGGAGGACATCTGCCCTTCTTCTGAAGGACGTTTGTGGCGCTATTTAGAATGCGTCCAAATAACCTCTCCTTCGTTTTGCTGTCATTGGCTGTGCTCCTCACAGGAGCCATTTGCGGGCAGACCTCCATTCAAATTGTGGATGCCAATGGGCGTGGAATTCCTGGCGCTTCCCTGATTTCATCTGAAGGGTTGGGTTTTGTCACAGATGTTCAGGGGACCATCGTGTTCGAAGAAAGTGTGCGGTTGGGTGAATCCTCGGAATGGCGCGTGCGCTGCCTGGGTTTCGCCGAGCGAACACTGACGCCCGACGTGGTTCAAAAGGGAGGGAAAGTCCGGTTAGAAGAGTCTGTTTTGGATTTGCCTCAGGCCTTGGTGGAAGCGGTCACATTGACTGGCGGAAGGCCCATGGGGGTGCCCGGAGCGGTGACGGTGATTTCGGCAAAGGAGCTGCAACGGTTTGGTGATGTGGACATCAATCGGGCCTTGAGGTCTGTTCCTGGGGTTTACATCCAAGAGGAGGATGGGTTTGGGTTGCGACCCAACATCGGCCTGAGGGGCAGTGGTTCAGAACGGAGCAGTCGGATTTCCATTTTGGAAGATGGCATTCCCGTGGCCCCTGCACCATACACGGCGCCGAGCGCTTACTTCTTTCCATCGGTGGGCCGCATGAACGGAATCGAGGTCATGAAGGGAGCCAGTCAAATTGCGCACGGTCCGAATACGGTTGGTGGTGCCATCAATTTCATCAGCACCCCCATACCCACCTCGTTTTCAGGCCGCGTGGACGGCCGCCTTGGGCAGTTTGGAACAGGGAGATTGCATGTGCACGTTGGAGATGGTTCCAGTCGCATCGGATGGATGGTGGAAGCCCTCCAAACAGGCAGCCAGGGCTTTAAAGTTCTGGACAATGGAGGCCCCACAGGGTTTGGCAAGCTGGATCTGATGGGCAAGCTCCGCTGGAGATCAGCGGAAGGCGCCAATGTGTTTCAGCGAATTGAATTGAAGCTGGGGCATGTCGGGGAAGACAGCCACGAGACCTATGCAGGCCTTCTGTCAGAGGATTTCGATGTGAATCCATATCGCAGGTATTCGGGAAGCCACCGTGACAACATGGTGGCTGAACACCGCCAAGCGGTGCTGACCCATGTGATGGATTTTGGGCGCGGATGGCGCCTCACCAATCGGGCTTATGCGACCCGTTTTGACCGCAATTGGTACAAAGCAGATCGTGCCGCAGGGGCATCTGGTGAATGGGTCAAGTTGTCGGGCATCTTTGACGAAACCAATGCCGGTTTGGAGCGGGACGAAGCCATCGGGGTGTTTCGAGATGGCGATGATGGTCAAGTCCGGTTAAAGGCCAACAATCGGGCTTATTACGCCCAAGGTTTGGAGTCCAGGGTCTCATGGGATGGCGACAGGAAGGGATGGAAAAGGGTAGAGGCCTCGATCCGCGTTCATGGCGATGGCATGGACCGTTTCCAATGGTTCGACGATTGGCAGATGGTGGGCAGCCAGCTGGTGTCTCCAGAGCGTGGAATTCCAGGAACGGAATCCAATCGGATTGAATGGAGCCGTGCAATGGCCTCCTATGCCCGTGCCCGCTGGGCGCGGAATGGCTGGTCCGTGATTCCTGGAATTCGCGTGGAGCAAATCACCGCTGGTCGCGACGATTATGGGAAATCGGACGTGGATCGGTTGGGCCTGGACTTGCAGTCTCGCCAAAACAAAACCACAGCGCTGCTGCCTGGCGTTGGATTCCAGAAGTCGTTTGGTGCGGATTGGAGTGTTTTCGGCGGAACCCACCGCGGATTCATTCCCCCAGGCAGCGCGGAGGAAGTGGAGCCAGAATTTGCATGGAGCAATGAGCTTGGATTCCGCTGGGTGCGGCCCAAAGCCGAGGCGACTTTGCTCGGGTTTGGACACTTTGGGCGCAATCTCCAAGGGTCGGATTTTGCTTCGAGTGGCGGCTCTGGCGACGGGGAAGTCTTCAATGGGGGCTCCACTGAAGTTTGGGGCATCGAGGCGATGGTCAACTTGACCAATGGCGCGAGACCTGAAGAGGGGCATCGTTTAGAGCTTGGGCTCACGTACACATTGACCGATGGCCGATTCACGACAGACTTCGAGAGTGATTTTGATGCATGGGGCTCGGTATCAGCAGGAGATGTGCTTCCATACTTGGCCCGCCACCAAGGGGCCTTGCGCTTGGGTTGGGCACGGTCCATTTGGTCTTTGGATGGAACCATGCGGTGCACCGAAGGCATGAGGACTGTGGCAGGTCAAGCTCCGCTCGCAGACAGTTTTACTGTTGGGGGCAGCACAGTGGTCGATATGACAGCCCGCTGCCTTGTTGGCCATGGTTTTGCCGTTGAATTCAGTGGCCGGAACCTGCTGAATGCAGCGTATGTGGCTTCCGCCCGTCCCGCTGGCCTTAGGCCTGGAATGCCACGCACGCTGACCGGAGGCTTCAACCTTACTTTCTGACTTCGGGACTTGCGCTGAAGCGCATCCAGTCCACCTCAAGGCCAAACTCTCCAGCCAGGCCATCGTATTTCATCATGCCGATTCGGAGCACTTCTGAGAGGTTGCCCCAAGTCCATATTTTGGGGAGCTCCCCGGTCATGGCACTGCTCTTTTTGAGTGCTGAGAAAGGCACAGTGATGTCCCTCCATTCTGAGTCGGCTTTGAAGTCCGTCTTCCAATAAGGCATCCACCATTGCTCCGAGACTTCCATGGTGAGGGTGAAGGTGTCGGCTTCACCTGTGGTGGTTCTGCAACGAATGGTCACTGCATCAAAGCCAGAGAGGTCGCTCTCGCCCCAAGGTGAGCGCACGGAGCTGAAGCCGCCATTGTTTTCCAACGACACACGGCCTTCCCATTTTAGCGTGGATCGGCTGTAGCTCACATTGCCCACGGACCTTCCACCCATCACGCCATCGTTGAGCGCGCGCCAAGTGGAAAGCTCTCCTTTGCCAAAGTCCATAACGGAATCAACAGGTGCCGAAGGCGAAGGGGTGAGAGAAAACATGAGGGTGAGTCCAAGAAGAAAGGGGGAAGAGATTCCAGACATGCCATCACAACAGGCGGGCACCCCGTCAAGTTCAAGGCCAGCCTGCCTCTGGGGTCATTTGCCGATGCAGAAGTTGCCGAAAATGTGGCCGAGCAAGTCGTCTGGGGTCACCACACCTGTGATGCGTCCGAGTTGCTCGAGGGCCTCTTTGTGATCGACGGCGAGCAAGTCTCCGCTCAGCCCTGCGTTCAGCCCATCCAAGGCCCGCTGCAAGGCTTCGCGCGTCCTTTGCAAAGCTTCGCGATGACGGAGGTTGGTGACCAAGATTCGGTCTTCTGCCAACGCACTTCGGTAGTCCCGGCCCAGGCGTTGCTCCAAGGACCCCAGACCGACGCGCTCTTCCGCACTGATGGTCAGCACCTCGTCGGCCCCTTTTGGACACCAGCCTTCAGGGGCTGGAGCGAGGTCTGTTTTGTTAATGACGGCGATGAATGTACCTGCGGGTTCATCCAGTTCGTCCGCCGCCTTTTGTTGGGTCATCGCCGCGCTTTGGATCTCCTGTTCGGCGGCCCGGCGGCCAGCGTCATCTTGAATGTCTCTGGCATCGATGAGGTAGAGAATGAAACGGGCGGATGCCGCTTTGATCCATGCCCGGCGAATGCCCTCGGCTTCGATGTCGTCGCTGGTGTCCCTGAGCCCGGCTGTATCGATGAATCGAAAGCGAATGCCGTCCAGGGTGAGCATTTCTTCGAGGGTGTCCCGGGTGGTGCCGGGGGTGTTCGAAACAATGGCCCGGTCCTCTTTGAGCAAGGCGTTGAGCAGGGTAGACTTTCCTCGATTCGGCGCACCCAAAATGGCCACGGGCACCCCTTCAGCAATGGCCCGGCCAGTGGAAAATCCATCCAACAGTTGAGCGATTCGGTCCAGCAAGCTTGTCACATGCTGCCTGTATCCATCACGGTCTGCAAACTCCACGTCTTCTTCTCCGAAGTCCAGCTCCAGTTCCATGAGGGCCGTGTACTCAATGAGGGCTTCTCGGAATTCGCCAATCTCCCGACTGAATCCGCCTCCGAGTTGTTGCAGCGCGAGGCGATGCGCCCCGGCGTGATCGGCGTCGATCAAGTCGCCAATGGCTTCAGCTTGGGCGAGGTCGCGCTTTCCATGAAGAAAGGCCCTCTGTGTAAACTCCCCAGGCAATGCGGGTCGACACCCTGCGTCAATGAGACATTCCATGAGCCGCTGAACAATGAAAGGGCTTCCATGGATGTGGCATTCCACCACATCTTCTCCCGTGAAGCTCACCGGCCCTTTGAATGGCAGAATGAGGGCTTCATCAAGCAAGGTGTCTCCGTCATGAAGGGTGCGCAAAGCCGCTTTTCCCGGCGGGCACTTGGCCAGCCGTCCCTGGCAGAGTCCATCCACCACCTTCCATGCATTGGGTCCGCTCACGCGAACCACGGCAACGCCGCCGCGTCCTGGCGGGGTGGAAAGGGCGCAAATCGTGGTTCCGTCGAGGGGGTGTGCGGGCATGGGGGGAAATTAGCCCTTACCCCCCATTGATGGAGGGCGAGCCGGCGTTACTTTTGCGCCGGCTTCAAAGCCGCTATCGACATCACTACCCCCGTTAAGCCGACACCATGAGCGTTCTCGTCAACAAGGATTCCCGCATCATCGTCCAAGGATTCACTGGTTCCGAAGGCACCTTCCATGCCAGCCAAATGATCGAGTACGGCACCAATGTTGTGGGCGGCGTCACGCCAGGCAAAGGCGGGCAGAGTCACCTTGACCGCCCCGTATTCAACACCGTGGCCGATGCAGTGAGCGAAGCGGGAGCCGACACGAGCATCTTGTTTGTGCCTCCAGCGTTTGCGGCGGACGCCATCCTCGAAGCGGCCGACGCAGGCATCAAGGTCATCATTTGCATCACCGAAGGCATTCCGGTGGCGGACATGGTGAAAGTGAAGGCCCATTTGGACACCATGGAAGACTGCACGTTGGTCGGTCCGAACTGTCCAGGTGTGATGACGGCAGGAGAAGCCAAAGTGGGCATCATGCCCGGCTTCATCTTCAACCCCGGCCGCATTGGCATCGTATCAAAGAGTGGAACGTTGACCTACGAAGCTGTGGACCAAATCACCAAAGCGGGTCTGGGACAATCCACGGCCATTGGCATTGGTGGAGACCCCATTATTGGGACCACAACCTTGGAGGCGGTACAGCTGCTCATGGCCGACGGAGACACCGATGGCATCATTATGATCGGTGAGATCGGAGGCGATTTGGAAGTCAAGGCAGCCCGTTGGATCGCCGAAAACGGCACCAAGCCAGTGGTGGGGTTCATCGCTGGGGTCACTGCGCCAAAGGGCCGCACCATGGGCCACGCAGGAGCCATTGTGAGTGGAGAAGAAGAGAGTGCTGAAGCCAAGAAGGCGGTGATGCGCGATTGTGGCATCCACGTGGTGGACAGCCCTGCTCAGATCGGTTCCAAGATGGTGGAGGCCTTGAAGACGGTCAACGCCTAAGGCTCCCTTCAATTCAGATTTCTCGACGACGGAGGTGGCCCTGCTTCAGGGCTTGACCTTGTGCACCCCAACCTTCCAGGGTTGGCTGGCGATGTCCATGATCTTGTTCATGTCTTCAGGACGGGCCACAAAGTCGATTTCGGAGGTGTCCACCCAGATGACCCGGCTCCCCCTGGCATGCTTGAATTGACGCTCGTACGCCTTCTCGAGCCGAGCGAGGTAGTCGGTGTCGATGTCCTGCTCGTAGCTGCGGCCACGCGCCGCGATTTGCGCCTGTTGACGCTCTGATCCCGGCTTGAGGTAGAGGGTCAGCTCCGGTTGTGGCATGCCCTCGGCCATCACATCGTAGAGGTTGCGGAACAGCTGGTACTCGGTTTCGGGCAATGTGATCTTGGCGAAGAGGTCGCTTTTGGCAAACAAGTAATCGGCCACCAAGGCATCCCGAAACAAGGTGCGTGCAGACAATGCGGCCTTGACCTGCTTGTAGCGTTGGGCAAGAAAGCTGAGCTCAACCGGGAATGCATAACGCGCCGGGTCCAGGTAGAACTGCTCGAGAAAAGGATTGTCAGCAAAAGGCTCCAGCAGGGGTTCAGAGCCAAGGGCCTCGGCGAGGGCTTTGGCCAACGTGCTTTTGCCTGCTCCAATGCCACCTTCGATGACAATGTGTCGATATGGAATCCGGTTGCTCATGGCCAAGGCGCAATTTGGGGCACATCTGTCGGAAGGTCAGCCAAACATTCGGCCACCGTCCTTCCGTCGTTTGGAATGCGCTGCGCAGGGACGAGGTCGGCCAAAGGTTGGAGGACAAATCGGCGCTTCAGCATGCGGGGGTGGGGGATGCACAGTTCGGGCAGGTCAATGGTGCGTCCGCCCCACAAAACAATGTCCAAGTCGATGGGTCGGGAGGTGTAGCCTTCTGGTTGGCGGATTCGGCCCATCTCTTGTTCGATGTCCAGCAAGGTCAGCATCACTTTTTCGGGCTGATGGGCCCAATCGTCATTCAATTCGACCTCAGAGATGCGGTTCAAAAAGTCGGGCGTATCCGGAGCCATGCCAATGGCCGATGTGCGGTAAGTGGGGGAGACCCGAACCACTGGGCCAAGGCGCAACGAGATCCGTCTGTCGGCTTCTTCAAGGTGGTTGATCCGGTCGCCAAGGTTGGATCCGGTTGCAATGTGTATGCGCACAGGGCAAAGGTCGCATTCCTCGCTCAATCCTGCGCTTCAATGCTCCTCCATTTGGAAGCTCAGGATGTCAACATATGTAAAAACAGGTACTATGTAATGCAAAGTACTAAGCAATGAATGTATCATTGCACCTTATGACGAAAGAAACAGCAGCATCGACGGCTCAAATGCGCAAAGGCGTATTGGAGCTTTGCATCCTCAGGGTTCTGC
>CALKHD010000081.1 GCA_938092195.1 uncultured Flavobacteriales bacterium
GCTGAGCGCCTGTGGGCGGTCATTGCTGTTGTCGCCTTGGGTGTGGCGATCTACGATTTGGCCACCCGGGGCTGGGCCGGAGGAAAAATCAGCCTGATTTTTCCTGCCATTGCAGGGACGTGGTACTTGACGCGTCGCGCACTTCGTAAAAAAATCGAAGCTTCTGCCCGTTCTTCAGAATCGCAAGACACCTGACCCGTGGAGCCCGCCATTCCCTTAAATTCGGTTGTCGCTTCGGCCACCTTCTATGGATCCTGACCCAGCCAGTCTCATTCTTCTGATTTCTTCCCTGGTGGCTTCGGCCTTCTTCTCAGGGATGGAGATTGCTTTTGTTTCCGCCAACAGGTTGCAGGCCGAACTGGATCGAAACCAAGGAGGAATTCCAGGTCGGCTGGTCGAACACCTTCTTCGTCGCCCCGAGAGGTTCATCGCCTCGATGTTGGTTGGAAACAACTTGGCCCTGGTCGTTTTTGGACTGGAGTCAGGCCGGCTGATTGGCCAGTGGTTCTTTGGGGTCACCCAATGGGAATTGGCCGCGTCCCCCCTCTTGGCTCTGTGCATCCAAACCGCATTGGCCACCATTGTGGTCCTGGTCACGGCCGAGTTTTTGCCCAAGAGTTTCTTTCACGGCGCCCCCAATCGATGGCTCCGCATCATGGCCATTCCGCTGGTGCTGCTTCACTACTTGCTTCTTCCCCCAGCATTGGTGGTGCTGGCATTGAGCCGGGTTTTCTTAGGAAAGCGTCAAGATGAAGTCGAGGAGGACCAGTTGGGGACTGTGGACCTCGATCACTTTGTCCGCAACCTCAATGAAAGGATGGAGCCGGATGAAGAGTCTTCATTGGACAATGAGCTTCAAATTCTTCAGAACGCCTTAGACTTCTCGAACCTCAAGGCCAGAGACTGCCTGGTTCCCAGAAACGAAATCGTGGCACTGGATGCCTCCACAGCACTGTCTGATTTGGAGCGGTGCTTCATCGAAACCGGCCTGAGCAAAGTGGTGGTATTCAGGGGCAACATTGATCACATTGTCGGCTACGTCCATTCCAAAGATGTGCTGCGCAAAACGTTGGAGCCGGAGTCCATCTTGTCCACCGAAGACATCACTCGGTTTCTTCACCCCACCATCATTGTCCCCGAACCCATGGGTGCTCAAGACATTTTGGCTGAGTTCATCCGAAGGAAGCGCCACCTCGCTGTGGTTGTCGATGAATATGGCGGGACTTCGGGAATCTTGACCATGGAGGACATTGTCGAGGAGCTGATCGGGGACATCGAAGACGAACACGACAGCGAAGCTTTGGTAGAAATGGAATTGGGCCAAGGCCATTTTCGATTCAGTGCCCGACACGAAGTGGACGACATCAATGCCCGTTTTGGACTGAACCTCCCCAACGATGAGGCCTATGAAACGCTGGGCGGATTGGTGCTCCATCACACCGAAGAAATCCCTGCCGAAGGCCACCGCATGGAGCTCGATGGGGTCACCATCCAGGTCACCCACGTTGACGGGGCAAGAATTGTCCTCGTCGAGGTCTTGCTAAATCCGTCTGAATCGGCTTGACGCAGTACACTGCAGTCTCCGTATCTTCGCGAACCACTCAGAAAAGCCTGCCACCATGGGCATGATCGAAAGCATCCGCAACCGCCAAACGCTCCTCCTCACCATTATTGGTCTGGGTATGTTGAGCTTCCTCGTCCCTTACGACGCTGTCATCGCCTTGTTCGGCAACCAGACCGGCTCCCAAGCCGCGGGTTCCATCAATGGAGAAGACATCTCGTTTTTGGAATACCGAACCAAAGTCAATCAGCGAAATGCGCTGTTCAACTACAACGACAACAAAGCCGCTCAAAACGAAGTTTGGGGTGACTTGATTGTTGAGCGCCTCTATGGCGACGAGTTCAGCGACCTTGGTTTGGAGCTGACCAAAGATGAATTTGACGACATCCGTTACGGAGATTACGTTTCTCCATGGGTATCCAGAACCTTTTATGGTGGCCAAGTCACCGAGGAGCAAAAGGAGAACTGGCGTCAAACGTTTAGCACCATGTACAGTGACCCCAATGGTCGGGCGAACTATGCTGGCTACGCCAACGTGATCAGCTTGAAGCGCATGCGTGAAAAGTTTGATGGGCTCGTGAAAGCCGGTCTGGCAGCCAACTCTTTGGAAGGCAAGCGTGAATTCTTGCGCAGTGAAGCCAAAGTGGACATCCGCTATGTCCTCAAAACTTATGCTTCCATTGGCGAAGATGAGGTGGAGGTCAGCGACAGGGACGTCAGCAGCTATTACAACGCCCACAAGGATGAGGCCCAGTACGCCCAGAGCGCAGGCCGCAATCTCGAATACATCCGCATCCCCATTTCCCCCAGCTCATCCGACCGGAAGCTGGCAGAAGGCCAGTTCAATACATGGGCCGCCAATTGGGGAGCTGCGACAGATGACGCCGCTTTCTTGTCAGAAAACGGCTTAACCAGCGACGCTCGGGAAATTCAGCTCATCGGCCCTGCCCTGGATGCTGAGTCCAAGGCTGCTGATTTCGAGGCCGCTGAAGTCGGCACCGTGGTCGGTCCTTATTTCGAAGGAGAGTCCATTCGCTTGGACAAAGTGACCTCATTGGAAGCCGTACCGGACAGCACGGTGAAGTGCCGTCACATTCTGTTGAAGACTGCAGACATCAACGATGCAGCTCAGCTGGCTGTGCTCGAAGCACGAGCCGACTCCATCAAGCGCCGCCTTCGCGCTGGAGATGAGTTTGCTGACCTCGTCAACAAGCACAGTGAAGACCCCGGTTCAAAAGCCACCGGTGGTGAATACGAGTTCAAGCGCGGAAGGATGGTGAAGCCATTCGAAAACTTCTGTTTCGACAACCGTGTGGGGTCCATTGGCACAGCCCAAACCAACTATGGCCTTCACTTGATTGAAGTTCTCGACCAGCAATGGACATCGGATGCTGTGACCATCCAAAGGGTGGAGCGTCCCGTCAACATTTCCTCGCAGACATCGTCTGAAACAGAGCAGGCCGCCTTGGACTTCTCCATTTCGAACGGTTCAACAGAGGACTTCCGCAACGCGGCCGACACCGAAGGATACGCCATTGTCGAAGGCAAAGGCGTGACTGCGGCTGTGACCACACTCGCCGGCCTTCCCAATGCTGGTGAAGTGGTTGGCTGGGCTTTCGGAGCCGAGCCAGGGGACGTCTCCAACCCTTTCAGAATTGACAACAATTACGTGATCGCCACCTTGGTCCAAGTGAACAAGGCCGGAGTTCCACCATTGGAAAATGTGGAGGCTCAGATGCGCGCAGGAGCGCTTCAGGAAGCGAAAGCCGAACGGTATGCCGAACTCATGAACGGAAGCTCTCTCGAAGAGATTGCTGAGGCCATTGGCTCGACTGTCAAAACTGCTTCTTCTCTGAACCTGAAGTCACCCAGCATTGCTGGCGCTGGAGGTTCAGCTGAACCCGATGTGGTCGGCGCTGCCTTCAGCGGAGAGTTGAACAGCATCAGTGCCCCCATTCAAGGCGCCAATGGCGTGTGGGTGATTGTTCCCACCGTCCGCAACGAGGTGGACGCATCGGGCACCTTTGAGTCTGAGACGAACACCCTGAATGACAGAACGTACTTCAGGAACCTTCCAGAAAGCAGCGGAGCGCCAGTCAGGCTCTCGAAGGCGATGGAAGCGAAAGCCGACATTGAAGACCTCCGTCAAGGAAGCTGAAAGCGCAGACCTCGACTTGGGACGCCTGCCCGCGGGAACGGTTATTCTGACCTTTCCAGCAGGCAGGCGTCTCCGTAACTGAGGAAGCGATAACCCGAGTCCAAGGCATGCGCATATGCCGATCGCCACTCTGGCCCCACCATCGCCTCCACAATGCACAGCAGGGTGCTGTTGGGCATGTGGAAATTGGTCAAGAGCCGTTGAGCGGAGCGCACCTTATATCCAGGCACGACCATTAAGTGGGTCATGAATTCTATTCCCTCTTCATGTGCGCACTGCTCAGCGAGCCAAGCCATGGCGTCTCTGAATTGTTCAAACACGGGATTGACGTCCCGGTGAATCCATTGGGACACAGGGCGACTGGGGCCTTCACCCCCTGACTTCCACCGGCACGCCAGCCAATAGGCACTTTCCAAGGTGCGAAGGGAGGTGGTCCCAACCACTGTGAGGTCCTCGATGTGGGACAACGACGCAAGGGCAGACTTGGACAGCAGGCAGCGCTCTCCGTGCATGTCATGTTGATCCAATGCTCCGCTCAGTGGCTTGAATGTGCCCACCCCCACATGCAAAGTCACCTGTCCGATTTGCACCCCTCCTGCCTCCAGCTTGGACATCAAATCACGGGTCAGGTGCAAACCCGCTGTGGGTGCAGCCACACTGCCCGGCAACCGAGCAAAAACGGTTTGATACCGATCAGAATCTGACGCATCGGCCTCGCGCCTCATGTATGGGGGAAGGGGGATGCGGCCCAGTCGGTCGAGAATGTCACCAAAAGGCGCGCCGCCTTCCCAAGAAAAACGCAGGGCATTTTCCTCCCTCTCCACAGTCAATCCAACGCCACTGTTGGGCACGGAAAGCGGTCCGGACTTCCATTTTTTGGAGCCCCCCACCATCGCATTCCAGACCACGGGAGAACCCGATGTCAAGGACTTCTCAACTGGTTCGTCACGCGGTTCAAGCAGCAACAACTCCAAGGCACCGCCCGTCGGTTTTTGCGCCATCAACCTCGCGTGAAGCACCTTCGTTTCGTTCACCCACAAACCGCCTGCAGCCGGGAGCAAGTCAGGCAAGTCCAAAATGCGCTTGTCCTGAATCGCACCGGAGGAAAGTACATGCATCAGACGAGCCCCTTCGCGGTGCTCCGTTGGACGCTTGGCGATCCTGTCCTCAGGCAGGGGATAATGAAAAGGTTGGGATTCGTCCTGATTCATGCTTCGATGCAAGCTACATCCTCCGCATATTTGTGGCATGTCGAGGGACGTACACTTCATCATTGGTGCCTCAGGTCAGTTGGGGACAGAATTTGCACTCGCCCTGCACCAAGCTGGTGAAGCGGTGGTGCTGTCCGACATCAAGCCCCCTGAACTCGATGCCCTGAAAGACCTTCCCTTTGAATGCATGGACGTGCGCGACCACGATGAGGTGCATCAGCAATTGATCGAATCCGGGGCCACCCATGTTCATCATTTGGCTGCTGCCCTGAGCGCCCGTGGCGAAAAAGAACCCCAATGGGCTTGGGACTTGAACATGCGCGGTCTGCTCAACGTGTTGGAGTCTGCGACGACCAGCCCGTTGGTCAAACAAGTGTTCTGGCCCAGTTCTATTGCCGTTTTTGGGCCTGACAATGGCCCGGTGGCTGCTCAAAATGGACATCGCCTGCCCGAGACCGTCTATGGCATGAGCAAGCAAGCCGGGGAACAATGGTGCGCTTGGTTTCGCAAGCACCACGGTTTGGATGTACGCAGCGTCAGGTACCCGGGACTGATCGGTGAGCTCTCCGCTCCAGGGGGCGGAACCACCGATTATGCCGTGGAAGTATTTGACCACCTGGAGGGGCCTGAACCCTATTCCTGTTTTCTGTCCGAAGCCACCACGCTTCCCATGATGCACATGGACGATGCGGTTGGTGCCATGCTGCAAATCATGTCCGCTTCTGCAGACCAGATCAAAAACCCCGAGTCCTACAACATTCAGGGCAGGTCCTTTGACCCCAAAACCCTGTTCGAAGAGATTGCGAAACACGACCCGGGGTTCAAGGCCACATTTGCGCCTGACTTCAGGCAGTCCATCGCGGACGGGTGGCCCGATCGGGTGGATGACTCAGCCGCCCGAGCAGATTGGGGATGGTCACCCAAGGTCAACTTGACCGAACTGGTGCAACGGATGATTGCGGCCAAAAAGAGCCCACGATCCGTGGCGGCGAACGGATAACCCTGTTTAGGGGGAGAATTTCGAAACCTTTTTTTAGCCCCCGTCGTAATGGAGCACAAATGGTTGCTTCCATGAATTACAACTGCCTCTTTTTTACGGCCATCTTGGGCATGTCTCTGGCTTTCCCTGTTGGCCTGAGTGCTGCAGATTCTGACCCCACAGAAAACAGTGTTTCCGCTCGGGTGCACGTGGTCATCTTGGGCAAAGATTCCGGCAAAGAGGGTTTCCCTGCGGAGGCCATCTATGAAGAAGGCCACACTGTGGACGGAATGCGCAGCGGTTTGTGGAAGCGGTTTTATCCGACAGGCAAGCTGCGTTCCGAAATCCACTTCGCCATGGGCGACCCTTTTGGAGACTATCGACTGTACACCGACCAAGGGGTTCTGTACGAAGAGGGTCGATGGGAGTTTGGAATGAACGTGGGCAAACTGCGCCGATTCTGGCCGAATGGCACCCCGCAACAGATCCTCACTTTTGACAGCCAAGGCGTGGGCCAAGGCGAACAGCGCCATTACCATGACAATGGTCAACTCGAAATGGTGGTGGAACTCTCCGATGGCGAAGAATGTGGCGACTTGGTCCGACTCGACCGTGAAGGAAGGGTGATCAGCCGAACGACTTATCAGAAAGGGCGCGTGGTTCAGCGCACCCACTGAAACGATATACTGCTTGATGCCTAAAGGGCCAACGCTGTTGGCCCCTGCTTAACCCAGAAGACCGGTCTGCTTTCTCGCGGGCCGGTCTTTGCTGTGCCATATTTGCACCGAATTTGTCCCGGACCATCCAGTCAACCTTTTCCATATGGACGCCCCCCATTCACCCAACGCAATTTCTGATTTCGCCGCCAACCTCCACATTGGCAATTCCCTCAGCCGGAAAAAGGAGCGATTTGAGCCACTGAACGCCCCCTACGTTGGGATGTACGTCTGTGGACCCACTGTGTACAGCAATGTGCACCTGGGCAACGTTCGAACCTTCCTCACCTTCGATGTGGTTTTTCGGTACCTCCTGCACCTTGGATACAAGGTCAGATATGTCCGCAACATCACCGACGTCGGTCACCTCACCGGTGATTCTGACGATGGAGAAGACAAGATTGGAAAGAAGGCCAGGCTGGAGAACCTCGAGCCCATGGAAGTGGTGCAACGCTACACGAATGATTTTCATGATGTGATGCGAATGTTCAACATCCTGCCCCCTTCGATTGAACCCACAGCCACGGGGCACATTGTTGAGCAAATCGACATGATTTCCAAAATCATCGAAAACGGTTACGGATACGAAGCCAATGGAAGCGTCTATTTCGATGTCAGGAAATTCGCAGAGACCCATGATTATGGGGCGCTCAGCGGCCGTCGCATTGATGAGTTGCAAAACCAGACCCGAGCCCTGGACGGTCAGGACGAAAAACGCGACCCCATCGACTTCGCCCTCTGGAAAAAAGCCGATGACAGTCACCTGATGCAATGGCCATCTCCATGGAGCGTTGGCTTCCCGGGCTGGCATTTGGAATGCTCCGTGATGAGCACCAAGTATTTGGGACAATCCTTTGACATTCACGGCGGAGGGATGGACCTCAAGTTTCCGCACCACGAGTGCGAAATCGCTCAGAACATGGGAGCCCACGGCCAAGCAGACCCTGTCCGCTATTGGATCCACGGCAACATGCTCACCGTCAATGGCCGGAAGATGTCCAAGTCCGAAGGCAACGGTTTTACCCCTGATGAACTGATCACGGGAAACCACAAGCTGTTGGAGAAAGGCTACTCGCCCATGACGGTGCGCTTCTTCATGCTTCAAGGCCACTATGCAGGCACCTTGGACTTCAGCAACCCCGCCCTTCAAGCGGCAGAAAAGGGGTTGGAGAGGTTGATGTCCGCGTGGCGTCTGTTGGAGGATTTGAAGCCGGTTTCGAGCGACAGTGCCCAAGAGGCGGCCCCCGATGTAGAAGACATCCAGAAGCGGGCCTATGCCGCCATGAACGACGACTTCAATACACCGATGCTGATCGCCGTCTTGTACGACGCCGTGAAAGTGGTCAACTCGGTGGCATCGGGCCGAATGGCCATCGACATGGAAGGCATTCAATCCTTGCAGTCCTTGTTTGAACGCTTTGCCAAAGACATCCTTGGCCTTCAACACGAAGACACCCAAGCTGCTGGCGACGACCGAACAGATGGATTGATGGCCGTGATTTGCGCCCTCCGCGCAGAAGCCAAAACCAACAAGGATTGGGCAACCGCTGACTTGATCCGCGACCGGTTGGCAGAATTGGGGGTGAACATCAAAGACGGAAAAGATGGCGCGAGCTGGACATTTGATTGATTCTTCATGGCGCTCCGCAGGCCTTTTGGCCTGTGCGTTGTGGATGACCGCCTGTGGCGGGGAGTCCGACGAGGCTTCAAGACCAGCCGCTGCCCGTCCGGTCCAAGCCAAACTGGTTGAGACTCCTGAATTTTCAGGCGACAGCGCCTATGCCCACGTGGCGCGTCAAGTGGCCTTTGGTCCCCGTGTGCCCAACAGCGCCGCCCACCAAGCTTGTGGCTCATGGCTCACCCAGAAGCTCAAGGATTACGGCGCAGACGTCACAGTTCAAACCGGAAGGGTCACGGCCTATGACGGGGCTGTTTTGGACATCCAAAACATTTTTGGGGCCTTCCGACCCGATGCTCGGCGCCGGGTCCTTCTTTACGCGCATTGGGACACGCGGCCCTATGCCGACCGGGATTCGGTCCGAATCAAAGACCCCATTGATGGGGCGAATGATGGGGCTTCTGGGGTGGGGGTTCTGCTTGAACTCGCCCGCATCATGGGCGACAGTCTGCCCAATGTTGGGGTGGACATTGCCTTCTTTGATGCCGAAGATTATGGGGAACCCGAATGGCTGCCAAACCGCGACCAGGACTACACGGACTGGTGCCTGGGCTCGCAATACTGGGCGCGTAAAGTTCACGTTCCCGGCTATCGGGCCAAGTATGGAATTTTGCTCGACATGGTGGGGGCCAAAGGGGCTGTTTTTAACCGTGAAGGCACGTCCATGGAAACCTCGCCCAGTGTGGTCGATAAGGTCTGGAGCACCGCCAAAAAATTGGGATATGGCGATTTGTTTCGGAACAGAATCACTCCGCAAACCGTGGACGACAACCTGTTTGTGAGCCAGATAGCGGGGATTCCCTCTGCCAACAT
>CALKHD010000082.1 GCA_938092195.1 uncultured Flavobacteriales bacterium
TGTGCAGATCACGTGGTTGACTTGGGACCTGGAGGCGGAAGACATGGAGGAACATGTGTGGCCACCGGCACCCCAGAAAAAGTGGCACAATCCATGCAGTCGACCACTGCCGCGTACCTCAAGGCGCGGTTGAACCCTTAAAAGACGCAACACATGAAAACAGCTCCCCTCCTTTCATGGGCCTTTGCCTGCGCCATGGCGCTCACAAGTTGCCAGGCCCAGAGTCAGTCCTCCACAAGCACCGAAGCCTCTGTCAACACCGACAGCACGTTGAACGTGTCCAAGTCCGAAGCTGAATGGCGTGAAGAATTGCCCCACATGGCTTGTTTCGTTCTCCGCGAAAAAGGAACCGAACGTGCATTTTCCGGCGAATACTGGGACAACCACGAACCCGGGATGTACTGCTGTGCCGGATGCGGTCAGGCCTTGTTTGACGCCGATCATAAGTTCGAGTCTGGCACAGGTTGGCCGAGTTTCTTCCAACCTGCCGAAGGCACTTCCGTTTTAGAAGAGTCAGATGACAGTTGGGGCATGCGCCGGGTCGAGGTGATGTGCTCGGCCTGCGGTGGACACTTGGGTCACGTCTTTGACGACGGCCCCAAGCCCACTGGCCTCCGCTACTGCATCAATTCAGCTGCCTTGTCCTTTGTCCAGAGCGACAGCACCTCGGTGAAGGGCATTCAATACGACTGAAAGGGGACTCCCCTCGTCCTCTTCAGGACCCCTAACCACAAACGAAAAACGGCGCCCAAGGCGCCGTTTTCATTGAACCCAATGGATGGGGAATCAGCGAATGCTCAATTCCACTTTCCTCACGTCAATCAAACGCGGGACAAGGCTGTCCGGATACTGGGCCAAATCTTCGAGGTTGCGCAATGGCAGTGGGCGGGTGCGTCCATGCAGATTCAATCGTCCGGTCACTTCTCCCTCCGTGGTCAACTGCATCAAGAGGAGTTTGCCGTCCGGGCCTGCAGCAGCTTGGCGCATGTCAGGGGTCACAAACCATGCACCATTGTCGGTGTAAAGCTTCTCCCCCTTCTCGAAACCTGAGAAGTCCATCAAGAACGCGGTCAATGCATTCATGTAGTTGTCCTCAAATCCAATCGTGACCCAGCTGTCGTACTTCAATCCCGGCTCGCTTTGAACGGTGGCGCGCTGAAGATCGTTGGCACTGTTGGCCCCCAATTCGTGCTGATAAAAAGGCGCAGTGCTGCTGACCTCCAAGTAATCGGAGCCATCGCCAAAGACGGCATCGATCACATCACCTTCGCCCTCCATTTGGGCATATACCCGATACGTGCGGCCAGGCACTTCGCCCTTGTTGTCCACTTCCTCCACGACCAAACTTTTGAATTGGGCCTGTGAAGCAAGAACGGATCCTAAGAAAAGAGCCAGGGTCAAAAAACGAGAAACCATGTTTGAAGTCAATTGCGAATGATGAGATTCCTGTCCAAGAGTCGGCCACCAAAGCCTTTGCGAGAAAAGCCAACTCCACGACGTGGGATAACGTAAGATACCGTGATTTCGTGGGTGTTTGGTGAAAGATTCCCAACGGCGCCAGTTCCTGCATCGTATGCATAACCCACTTGAATGTCCTGGAAAATGGCCCCTGCCGACAAGATGAATGCATCTCCTTGACGGAATCCCATTCCTCCCCAATAGCGGTTGTCAAACAACGCCCGAGCGTGCAAGTCCAATTGAACCGGCGTCAATTCTGTGAAACGAAGCATCACAGCTGGCTGCAAGGTCCACTGCTGGTCCAGCGCATAGTCATAGCGTCCAGAAAGGGCATAGTGGCGCACGCCCCGATTCCGGGTGTTGGTGGGCTCTGACTCCAAACCGAATGGGGTTTGCATCAAATTGCTCACGGCGAAGCCAAATTGATAGAACTCACCAAACACCATGAGACCAAAACGGGCGTCAAAGGCGAAGTTGCTCTCAATGGCACCTGTGATGGCGGGGTCATCCGGTTGCCACAACTGTAGATCCGACCCGTCAAAACGGGTGTTCCTGCCCATCAAACCAATGCCAAATGCCACAGCATCTTGGTTGTTCAAGTCCACGGTGTAAGTGCCTGCAAGCTCCACACCTGTGTTGCGGAAAGCCCCTCCGTGGTCGTCCCTCTCCACCACAACGCCGAAACCAAAACGGTTGGGCAGGCTGGATGTGACGGTCACAGAACTGGTCGTGGGTGCCCCATTGAATCCCGCCCACTGTTCTCTGTGGTTCAAGGAAGCAAAGGTCCCCAGCTCCGTTCCTGCAAATGCCGGATTGATCAGAAAGGGGTTCTGAACGAATTGACTCTGGCGGGAAAGCTGTTGGGCGTTCACTCCACCTGTGAAGAGGAGTGCAACAACAGCGGCCAATTGGGCCGCGCGCTTGGCGATGATGATCATGTTGCGCATGGCTTCAGTATTTCAAGGTTACCGTTCCTGTGATGGGCTCCGCTCCCGCGAACACCGTGATCACGTAGTAGTAGTCACTGGCAGGCAGCAATGCACCATTGAAGGTGCCATCCCACCACGTTGTACCTGGAGAGGACCGGAAGAGCATTTGCCCCCAGCGGTTGAACACCTGGACTTCACTCTGGGGGAAAAACTCCAATCCTCCAACCACCCAACGGTCGTTGATGCCATCGCCATTCGGGGTCAATGCGTCGGCGATGAACAGGCAGTCTTCCGTGGGTTCGACCGTGGCCAAGAAACCCAAGGTGCAGCCAATGTTGTCAGTCACCGTCACGCTGTAGACATCCTCGGGCAAACCAATGGCCGTGGCTGTGACTTGGTCATCGTTGTCGCTCCAGACATAGGAGATGGGCTGCTGCCCCCCTGTCACTGCTGCGGTCGCAGTGCCGTCTGAGGTTTGCCAGCATGTGACCGGTGAGGTGAAAATCTCGACCAACATGTCGGTGATGATGTCGGCTTCCACCAAGAATGTAGAATCGGCCGTGCATCCCGCAGTGTCGGCAGCGGAAACTGAATACTCCCCTTCAAACAAGTTGAGTACATCCACGTCCTCGCCCACGAATTCCCAGGCCGACTCGCCTGTTCCACCTGTGGTTCCGATGATGGCCACTCCGTCATCCATTCCTGTGCACGTCACATTTTGAATGGTGATGTCAAACAACAAGGGGTCTGGCTCTTCAATCACCACCGTCACTGAATCGGTGCACAATTCTTCATCCGTCAAATACAAATCGTACGTATCGGCGCAGAGGTTCACAAGGTTGCTCACCACCACCGAAGTGGAATCCGAAATCGAACCGCTGTACAAGGTCAACACCCCTGTTCCTCCGCCGATGCTCAATTCAATGCCCCCGTTACAATCCCCACCGCAATCTGGGAATACCGTGGTCAAGACTTCCAACTGGATGGGATCGGGCTCAGGAATGGACACAATCAAGCTGTCGCTGCAGCCCAAGGTGTCCCCCACCACCAGGGTAAGGCTGTCGGCTCCCAGAGAAAATAAGGTGTCTGGCAGGGTGGAGATGACAAAGGGAGAAATCAGCCCTAAGGTGCCACTGCCGCCAATGGCATCGATCACCAGCACGCCATCCCCTGCACCTGTGCAAGAGATTGGAGAAATGGTGGGAAGAATTTCGATGTTGGCTGGCTCCTCCACGCTGGCTGCATAAAAAGCACTGGTGCATCCAACACTGTCCTGAACCAACACTTCGTAGTTGCCGGCAGGAACATTGAAACAATTGCCGTCCAGACTTCCCGTGGGAAGAGGAACAAGCTGCGGCTGCAACGGGCCCGTGCCTCCTTGCAAGCTGTCCAAACAAATTTGACCGCTGTCCTCGCCACTGCAAGGGACATTGGTGACCGAGTAGGAGAACTGGATGGTGTCCGGCCCCAAAACAGAAAGGGTATCCACCACCAAGCATTCATTGCCATCCTCTGTGATGTGCACGTAGGTGCCTGCGCAAAGCTGACCGGAAATGGCATCCAAACCGTCCACAGTGGTGACCGTGAGTTGGTAGGGCAACTCTCCGCCCTCGATGTCGGCCAGGATCAATCCGTTGCAATCTCCAGCACAGGCCACATCCGTGACCGCGTAATCCACCGAAAGTCCATCGGGCTCTGCGATCACAATCGAGTCAGTCAGGGTACATCCATTTTCATCGATCAGGGTGAACGTGTAGGTTCCGCTCGGAAGGCTGTCTTGGGTGTAATCCACAGCTCCTTCGAAATCAATGGAAACCCCGATTTCGGGAACCTCAAAAGTCACAAAACCTGTTCCCCCTGCCACAGAAGCGTCGAAGCTGGCATCGCTGTATCCCGTGCAGCTGACTTCGGTGTCGCTCACATCAAAAAAGAGCGCCTCAGGACATGAAACCGTGATCAAAGTGTCTTTGGAACATCCGGATTCGTCGGCCACCTCAATCAGGTAGTTCCCATCCCCACCAAAGCATGAAAGGGGCCCAAAGCAGCCACTGGCATCCGGGTTGAGCAAGAGTCCAAGGTCATTGGAAGCTTGCGCGGTCAGGTCGCCTGTTCCTCCCTCTGCCGTGAAGCAAACGGTGGCCTCGTCGAGCTCTCCGCAAAGGTTGTCTTCTGTCAAGGTGGCGGTGAGGACAATTTCATCGGGAGAGAGAAAGGCAAAGACCCCTGTCGTGTCCCGGCACGTGTTGGAAGAAAACGCCACTGTTCTGGCCGTGTCCACCAAGGCCACGAAGTAGTTGCCCTCGCCAATGGCGTCAAATGTGGGGTTGCCCACTTGTTGCTGAACCAGCACTGTATCCGTGCTGGTCAATTCAAACAAGCTGTATTCCACTGAAGCATTGAACGCCTCCAAGGGGTTGTTCGGAATCACCTCCACGCTGGCAGAGTCTCCGTAACAGTCAATCCCCTGCATGACCGTGAATTGCGGGTCGATCATGGGCTCGCAGAAGTCACCCACCTCCACAAGACCATTGGTGCACTGGGTCAAAATATCGGTTCCTTGTTGAAAGGAGACACAGACTTGAAACGAAAAGCTTTCACAGGTGACGATTTGCCCAATCAAGGCCCGTCCACCCACCACATTGTCGTGCACAGGGCTGGCATTGGTCACAAACAATCCACCTTGGGTGACCAAGTCTGAGCACATGTCGAAACCCGGCGGAAACGTTCCTGGAGGCACGGTCACCGTCACACCTGATGTCAATTGCTCAATGTGTGTGGTCCACCAAGAGTCGTAATTCAGCGTTGGAAAGTTGCTGGCCAATGCAGGGTTGATGGTGGCTGCATTGTGATAGCTCTCTGTTGGGGGAAGGCTCCAATTGTAGCAACCGCAAGGCGCATCGTAACCAAATGCCGGGATCACCGGATCCGAAATGTCGTCGGCAGCCAGTCCCAACATAATGAAGTCATCATCGGGCAAGACCGCATAGAGACGGTAGCGGCGGTACCCGTCAGGCACCACGCCTTGCGGGCCTTCAAGGCCGTCATAAAGGACGGTATCCAAGACGACGTCGACCTGAAGGTCAAAGGTTTGAGCTTGTGAAGATTGGACCAGAACTAGGCCGATCAACAGGCTCAGGAATAGGTGAATTCGTTGTGCTCCCATGGCTTTTGGTCCGGTAATTTGCAGTGACAGGCCATCACGCACTTTCCGGAGGGGGCCGCAAAATAACGCAATTGATGCAGGGTGTAGTCATTGAATCATCACGTACTGGTCACATAAGGTTGCTTCATGAGGACGACCGTTACCTCATCGTGTCCAAACCGGCAGGACTTTTGGTCCACAGAACCCCAATAGATGCTCACGAACCGGAGAACTTAAAAGATCTGTTGCGCGGCCATTTTTCGGGTAAACTTGATCCGGTTCACCGTTTGGACAAACCCACCAGCGGGGTGATTGTCTTTGGGAAAGACGTGGAAGCGATTGATGCCTGCAAGCAACAATTCGAATCCAAGAAGACAGATAAATCCTACATGGCCGTGGTGCGAGGTTGGATCGATGCTGCGGGCTGCATTGGCAAACCCCTTCCCAAAGGAATGACCGGCCCCACCAAGCTGGCACAGACCTCGTTTGCGCCATTGGCAAAATGCGAATTGCCGTACACCATCAGCCGCTATTCCTCTGCCCGGTTCTCCCTCATGCAATGCACGCCTCACACAGGTCGTTACCATCAAATACGCCTGCACTTTAGACACTTTCGTCACCCCATTGTGGGTGACAGCCAACATGGCGACAAGCACCAAAACAGAGCATTTGCGGAATTCACCGGAACCCATGGACTTTTGCTTCATGCGCGGAGTTTTGCATTTGACCATCCAGAAGGTGGCCGCCTGTCCATCACGGCAGGATTGCCCCCCAGCTGGATACAGCTCCAACCACACACGGGCTGGGACTTGAATGAATTCACCTCTGAGCAAACCACCCGAGATGAGCCTTGAAAAATTTGCCACATGATTTTTGGAAGCGACCACCGCGACAAGACCGAGCACCCCGGCCCCTTTAGCCAATTTCCTGCTCCTGAGGCTCCGGACTACACCCAGGCGAGGGCTTGGGCAGCCCACCCCGAACACAAGCCGCTGAAAGATTGGCCGTCCCGTGTGGGAAGCTTGCCTCCTGCTCCTGGCAGCCAGCCAAATTCGGTGCACACGTTTTTCATTCACCCCACCACATTCAGGGGACTGGGTGTGGGTTGGAATGCACGTTGGGACGAACCCGACATTGCGAAAATCACCGATTCTTGGCCACTGAAACACCAGGCCAGCCTGTTCCGCTCTGTTGGCCGCGTGACGTCGCCTCGGTATCGTCAAGCCCATTTGCGCACCTTTTTCTTGCGGGGTGAAGACAGCCATGCCGCTTTGGATCTGGCCTACTCTGACATCCGCCGCGCCTTCCTCGAATTCCTTCAAAGCACAGGAAAGGACGGGGCCATCATCATTGCTGGACACAGCCAAGGTTCTCATCATGGCTGGCG
>CALKHD010000083.1 GCA_938092195.1 uncultured Flavobacteriales bacterium
CAAAAGTTGAAGAAGCCATTGGGCAAAAAGTTCAAGTCAAAATTAAAAAGAGGAAACACGTTAAATCACAACGTGTTCATAATCGTTTTGTCCTTGTGTGCTATTCTAATTTGCCCGTTCATGCGCGCCCCCGATTTGCTCTGGTCCAACGCCGTCATCGCGACAGCCGCTTGCGCGTGCACCATCCGCTCATTTACCCTGATGGGACAAGGGATTTGGGAGACACAGACCCTTCTGTTTTCCCTGGGGATTGGCGCCTCATCCTGGCTGGCTTACACCTGGCAGCGCCACGTGAAGTCCACCCGGAAAAAAGGGCTCAGACCTGACCACCTTGAGTGGCACCGGGCCCGATGGCCTGCCATTCGTCTCCTCGCTTGTGTCATTTTCCCCTTAGCTCTGATCCCTGTCCTGCTCTCCCTTCTTGCATTGGCTCAAGAAAGAACCGGCATGGATTGGCCAACAGCTGTGATTTTTGGATCCGCGGTGGCCTTGACCCTCCTCTACGCAGGTTGGCCGGGTGAACAGGGTGCTCGTTTTGCCCTGAGGCGCATTCCTGGCCTAAAAATGATCTGGGTGGGCCTCAGTTGGGCGACCATCACAGCAGCTTGGCCCGCCTGGTGGTCCGGCGCCTTGGAATCCATGCCGGCGGATTCCCTCGCCATGCTGATCGGGGAGCGTTTTCTGATCATCACCGCCCTCACACTTCCCTTTGATTTGCGCGACCGACAATGGGACCCTCCTTCCATGAAGAATTGGTCAACTGGGCTGGGCACTTGGGGAACACGCGCGCTGGCTCTGACCTGCTTGATTGCCGCCAACGGGCTTTTGTGGGCTGAATCCGAAGGCTCTTCATGGTGGGCCATGGCAGGCACTGTCCCCATGTGCATCGCGGTGTTGGCAGCCAGAGAAGACCGGCCTGCCCACTATTTCGGCCTTCTCGACGGACTCCTTATTCTGGACGCCCTTTGGATTTGCTTCTGGGTGGGTTAACCCCTCTGGCCATCAAACAAAAACCGCATCCAATGCATCCGTAAAGGCCGAAGCTGCCTCGTCAATGACAGCATCTGTGTGGGCCGCGGACACAAACCCGACTTCGTATCCAGAGGGACCCAAATACACCCCTCGTTCCAACAGGGCGGCGTGCAATTTGGAGAAATGAGCCATGCTGTCCGGATCGATTTCACTGCTCTTTCGAATGTGAATGCGGTCGCTGAATGCCAACCAGAAAATGCTGCCCCTGGTAAAGATGCGCAGGGGTTGTCCTTGGGCTTGTGCGTGTTCCAAAATGGGGTCCACCAGACGGCGCGTCCGGCGCTCTTGGTCCTCGTAGAAGCCAGGCTGCAAGCAAACGGAAAGCTGACCGGCACCCGCCGCCATGGCCACAGGGTTTCCACTCAAGGTGCCCGCCTGATAAACCGGCCCCACCGGAGCCACGTGGTCCATGATTTCCGCTGATGCCGCATACGCCCCAACGGGCATGCCTCCGCCGATGATCTTGCCAAAGGCCATCACGTCGGGGCGAATGCCGTGGTATTCCGCAGCTCCTCCAAATGCAACTCGAAAGCCACTGATCACTTCGTCGAACAGCAACAGCACTCCGTACTTGTCGCAGAGGTCTCGCACCCCTTGCAAGAATGAAGCATCCTGAATCAGCAGGCCATTGTTGGCCGGAATGGGCTCGATGGCCACAACCGCCAAATCGTCGGCGTGCTCCTTCATGGCCGCCTCCAACGCTTCCAAATCGTTCAACGGTAAGACCAGCGTTTCGCGCGCATATGCCTCGGGAACGCCTGCAGAAGTGGAGGTCCCCAAAGTGGCCAAACCGCTTCCAGCCTTGACCAGGAGCGCATCCACGTGCCCGTGGTAGCAGCCATCAAACTTCAAGATCTTCGTTTTTCCCGTGACCCCCCGGGCCAACCTGATGGCACTCATGGCCGCCTCGGTCCCGCTGGAAACAAAGCGGATTCTTTCGGCATAAGGGTGGTTGTCCAAAATCATCCCCCCCAGCTCATTCTCTAGGCGGGTGGGCGTTCCAAATGAGGTCCCATCGGCCACCGCCTTGAGGATTCGATCCTGCACAACAGGGTGGGCATGTCCCAGAATCAATGGACCCCATGAGCAGCAGAAGTCGGTGTACTTCTGGCCATCCGCATCCCAAATGTGGGCCCCTTTGCCTTTGTCCATGAAGAGCGGTGTGCCGCCCACAGCACCAAATGCCCTCACGGGAGAATTCACGCCGCCTGGAAATCGACGTTGTGCCTCTTCGAACAATGCTGCACTGTTGGTGCGTGTATGAGGGGTGGAGTTGGCCATGTCAATGGATTGGATGCGAAATTAGCGCTCAGAGCCGCCAAGACGTTTCCTTTGTCGGCCAAGAACCACGCGCCCCATGCCCCCTGTCACGACGAATTGGCCCGAAGCACAAGCCTTCCTGAACGAAGCCCGTCAATTGGATGCAGCAGATCCATTGTCAAAATTCCGTGAGCGGTTCCACATCCCCGCCCATGAAGGCCGCGACTCGTTGTACTTCACCGGCAACAGCTTGGGTCTACAGCCCAAGGGCGCCCAAGACATCATCCAAGGCGAACTCGACGACTGGAGGAAATATGGCGTAGAAGGCCATTTTCAAAGCCGCCGGCCTTGGGTGAACTACCACGCCTTCGCCACAGAAGACCTCGCCGCCATCGTGGGCGCCAAGCCGCAAGAGGTGGTGGCCATGAACGCCTTGACCGTCAACCTTCATTTGCTGCTCATCTCCTTTTTTAGGCCAGAGGGGAAACGCACCCGGCTCATGATCGAGAAAGGGGCGTTCCCAAGCGACCGTTATGCAGCCCTGTCTCAACTTCGCCTGCACGGGTTGGACCCCAAGGAAAACCTGATTGAGATTGCCCCGCGTGCTGGAGAACACCATTTGCGGCAATCGGACATTGAAGCCAGAATCGCCGAAGAAGGCGACCGCCTGGCCTGCGTGATGCTCTGCGGCGTGCAGTACTACACCGGACAATGGATGCCCATGGCCGCCATCACCACTGCGGCCCATGCTGCTGGCGCTACATGTGGATTTGACTTGGCCCACGCAGTGGGCAATGTCCCTATGGAGTTGCACGACTGGAACGTGGACTTCGCCTGTTGGTGCGGATACAAGTACCTGAACGGCGGGCCCGGTTGCACCGCCGGCGCGTTTGTTCATGAACGACATGCCCACCGACCCGATTTGCCCCGCCTAGAAGGATGGTGGGGACATGCCGAAAGCCGACGGTTTTTGATGGAGCCCGATTTTGACCTCATGCCTGGTGCCGAGGGCTGGCAAACGTCGAATGCCCCTGTGATGAACATGGCCGCCCTTCTGGCTTCTTTGTCGGAATTCAAAGAAGCAGGGATGGACACACTGCGAACCAAGTCCTTGGCACTGACTGATTTTCTTGAAAAAGGCATCCATGCTGTTGCAGCATCGACCGGGGCGCACTTGGAAATCCTCACCCCCACCGACATGGCATCACGGGGCTGTCAGCTCAGTGTGGTGGCCCATGGAAAGGGGAAATCCCTCTTCGATCACCTGACCGAAAATGGCGTCATTGTGGACTGGAGGGAACCCGCTGTGATCCGCATGGCCCCCGTTCCTTTGTACAACCGTTTTTCAGATGTCGCAGAATTCTTGGTCATTCTGGAAAATGGCCTGCGCGAGTCAAAGTAGATTGCACCCATGAAGAGCATGCGATACGTGGTCATTGGAATCGGCAAATACGGCTCCAGAATTGCCCTCGAAATGGCAGGAAGGGGAGCCGAAGTGTTCGCCATTGACTGTGTGGAAGAACGGGTGGAAGATGTCTCCGACGACGTGGCCTTGGCCATCACCATGGACTCAACAGACCCCAAAGCCCTGCGCAGTCAAAAGCTTGAAGAGCTCGATGCAGCCGTGGTCGCCATTGGAGAAAACTTCGAAGCCACGGTCCTCACCACACTCAACCTCATGGACCTCGGAATTCCCAGGGTCATCGTTCGGGCTTCGGGCCGAGACCAAGAGCGAATTTTGCGCAAGCTGGGCGTTCAAGAAATCTTGGCCCCGGAAGCTGAATTTGCAAGCTTGGTGGCTGAACGGCTCATGAACCCCAACCTGCGGGGCTTCTTGGAATTGCCCGATGATTTTGAGATCGCTGAAATTCAAGCTCCAACAGGCTGTGTGGGCCGCACTTTGGGAGAAATCGACTTGACCAACCGCTATGAGTTGCGCTTGATCACCATTCGCCGGACGTATTCAGAACATGGTGAAGACCGCGAACACCTCATCGGCATTCCTCGTCCCGACACCAAAGTTCAAGAGACCGACACCTTGGTGGTTTTTGGAACGTTGGGCAACGTAAACCGGTTGTTGGAAGTCAACGAATAAGGGTCACCGACCCGACTTTTTCTCGGTAGGCACGCAAGGACACTCCGTCCTCAGCCAGTGGCCGCCAAACGGCGCGGTAACCATAAAGTGCTCCAGGGGCCGTTTCCCCACTTGGAAGGGTCCCATCCCAGTGCTGTTGAATGTCTTCAGACCGGAAGACTTCAAATCCCCATCGGTTGTAGATGGTCATTTCAAACAGCCCAATCCCATCGCCGTAGCCACCAAATGTGTCGTTGATCAAATCGTCATCTGGGGTAAATGCCGTGGGAAAGAACACACTGTCTTGGGGGCAGAAATCGACAAGTTCTATGCTCGCGGAGTCCTGACAACCATTCGAAAGCAAGGTCAGGGTGACTGTGTAGGTCCCCTCCTCAGACAAGAGAGCCCCCGGCTGGTCGCCCCCCGTTGACCAGGAATAAGACACCCCTGGTTGGGTCACATCCACCCAGATAGGTCCGTCTTCATCCAAACAAAGCGAAGTGTCGCTGGCCAACTCAGGCACAGGCGCAGGCAAATATTCAGGAGAAGCCGAACCGGTGCCCGTGCAACCGGTCACATCCACAGCAATGGCTTCGTAGGTGCCTGAACCATTGACCACAATTGAGTTTCCCGCCTCACCAGTGGACCATCCCACCCCAGCTACTGTGGTGTCTGAGGACACGTTGGCCGTCAGCACAACAGGCTCACCTTCACAGGCGGCACCACCCGATTCAACATCGATGACCGGGTTGCTGTACACCCACACTTGAACCGTATCGGTGCGTTCGCACCCCGCTGGGTTCAACGCCGTGACCCAGTAGACATCCGACGTGTCTGCGGTGATGCTTTGCACGCTGTCACCTGTGTTCCACGTGATCGTTTCAATGGCAGGATTCAAGCCGCAGTCCAAAATGGCTGTTTCGCCTTCACACAACTCCAAATCCGGGCCAAGGTCAATGGAGGCCACGTTGGCCGTCACAAAAATGCTGTCCTCATAGGTACAGCCTCCAGGTGGCGGAGTCGTGGCCGTCACGTAATACCATTGGTCCGCATCCACCAGCAACTGAGGGGTGGCCGTTTGCGGATCCAAAAGCAACAAGGATGGCTCCCAATCCCAGCTGACGCCGGACATGGCTTGGGCCTCTGCCGAAGGCTGCAGCGTAAATCCATAGAGGTCGCAGACCAGCGTGTCATCGGCCAGTCCAATGTCGATGGCTTCGGACACTTGAACCACAATGGTATCGGTCCAAAAGCAGTTGTTTTGCAGGTCTTGGGCGATGCACCAGATGGTCACAGTGCTGTCAAACACCGTTTCAAAGCTTTGCGTGTCTGTCCCTCCAAGCAAGTCAAAAGGATACCAACTGAAATTGAAGTTTTCTGGAGCTGCATCGGCTGGGTTGGCATAACCCTGAGCCACATTGATGTAAACAAATGTCTCCTGAGCCTCGCAAACGTAATTGGGGTTGGTGGAGACATATGGGAACCCGGATCCTGTCGAAACACAGGGGTCCTGAGCCCACGCGCCCAGCATTCCAATCAGGAAGAGTCCCAGCAACAGAGCGTTGCGTTGAATGGCACCAATCATCTGTCTAAAGTTACCCATGTCGCGACTCCTTTGACATTCCACTGGAACCGGTCATCAAATCACGGGCGTGGACGGGGAGATTCTGTCAATTCCACCTCCCATCCTGCGCGGACTTCAAGGTCCTCGGCCAACACCTTGATGCGCTCCGGATGGCGCCCGTAAAGAGGCTCAGCCCCTGACCATCGGCCATTGCCATCCTTGTCGAAAATGCGCACCACACCATATCGACCCGGCGGCAATCCAGAAAAACGGCGGTCATTCCCCAAAGGCCGGTCGTACATGGGGTCTCCAGCTGCATCCGTCAAGACATGCAACACCCCTGGTTCAGGCGCCCGATCCGTGCTCAGCAAAATGGACCCTTGGCCATCCTCCCCCAACACGGAGAAAGAAAAAGACAGGGTATCCACATGGGTCACCCCTTGCCTCCGCAACGCCCCGGGTGCGAGTTCTATGGAATACCGGGCGGCCTCCACCAATGGGGCACCTTTCAGTCTGCTGCCATCCAAAAACAACAAGGAAGGGTCCAGTTCTGATGTATCGCCCTCCAAAACCCACTCACCAGAACAAAAGCTCAGGTCCAGTGAATCGGGCAAGGGTGCCATGCGCAATGAAAATCCACCCTGGGCATCAACTTGACGCTTGACCGGCTCCACCGGCATGGGCCCCATGGCCTTTTCCACTTTGCGAAACTTCAATGAATCCAAACCGCCTGGGTACACCAACTGCCATGAACGGGATGCACTGTCGACATTGAAGCCCTTGAGTTCCGCCCACAAGCTGTCTCCTTCCAGATGAAGATCAATGGCCGAATCTGGTCCCATCAAGACCAACCCCAATTCCGATTCAACCCTCCCATCAGGGCCCTGCATCAAGTCGGCCAACCCTTCCAATTTTCCGCGCCAAAAGCCACTGGAGTCCACGCGAGACCCGCTCAAATACAACGCTGGCTCAACAGGGGGGGGGTCCATCCTCAATTCAGGCCCTTCACTCAAGCTGTCCCACTGCGCAGAAGCCACCGGTTGATCCAACCAAGCCAAGGCTTCCCCTTCGTCGGCCCGGTAGTTGCCATTGACGTCGTCCAAAGCCACAACAGCAAAGTCACCCACGGGCAAAAACCCGATGTCAAACACGCCACTGTCGTTCACCAAACCCACGTATTCAGGCATGGGTCGCAGAGAGTCCGGAAGGGCACATTGTATCGCCCCCTTGGGAAGGCTGTCGGCATACAGCAGGATCCTCGCCCCCGGCCTTTCTTTGGAGGTCCAAGCATCGATTGCTGTGCCCACAATCCGACCAGAATCCAAGGCGATGCCCGTAGAAAAAACATGGGTGAGCCCGGCGGCCACATTGGACTCCCTCAGGTCTCGAATTGCATTGCCAAACTGAACCACATAGGTCCTGTCGGCCATCAACTCCTCTTCGCCCAAGTCCACCAGAACGGACCTCCCCTTGACCAGCAGGCGAGGCGGCTCATTCAAGGGAGGGGAAACCAAAACCTGCATCCTGGCGTCCTGAAGCTTGACAAACTCATCGAAGGTGAGCACCAATTGGGTCTCTGCAAACCC